>DASZGN010000068.1:0-4504 GCA_035938775.1 Trinickia sp. | reverse complement strand
CTGCGCCGCCTCTCCGTGCTCGATTGGCTGTTCGCGCTGGCGATCATCGCCGGCGCCGGCTTCGCGCTCTCGCGCTACCACGCGTACATGAACTACTACGACAAGCTGGTGCTGATCGGCACCGTGCCCGCGCTTGTCGTGCTCGGTTGGCGCTGGAAGCCCGCGCGGCTCTTGATGGCCGGTTTCGCCGCCACGGCGCTGCTGTCGATCGACCTCTACCAAGGCGATCTGGCGCGCGCGGACACCGCGTTCTTCCTCAAGTACTTCCTGTCGAGCCAGTCGGCCATCTTGTGGATGAGCGCGCTGTTCGTGCTGGCGACGCTCTTTTACTGGATCGGCATGCTGGCGCGCTCCGCCTCGGGCGGCGCGATCGGCTCGCGGCTCACCTGGTTCGCCGTGCTCATGGGCTTCACCGGCATGATGGTGCGCTGGTACGAGTCGTACCTGATCGGCGCGGACGTCGGGCACATTCCGATTTCGAATCTCTACGAGGTGTTCGTTCTGTTCTGCCTCATCACCGCGCTCTTTTATCTGTACTACGAAGAGCACTACGGCACGCGGTCGCTTGGCGCGTTCGTGCTGCTCGTGATCAGCGCGGCGGTTGGCTTCCTCATGTGGTACTCGGTCTCGCGCGACGCGCAGCAGATCCAGCCGCTCGTGCCGGCGCTGCAAAGCTGGTGGATGAAGATTCACGTGCCGGCGAACTTCATCGGCTACGGCAGCTTCGCGCTGTCGGCGATGGTCGGCGTGGCGTATCTGCTCAAGGAGCGCGGCGTGCTGGGCGAGCGCCTGCCCGCGCTCGTCGTGCTCGACGACGTGATGTACAAGTCGATTGCCGTCGGCTTCGCGTTTTTCACGATCGCGACGATTCTCGGCGCGCTGTGGGCCGCCGAAGCGTGGGGTGGCTACTGGAGCTGGGACCCGAAGGAGACGTGGGCGCTCATCGTGTGGCTCAACTACGCGGCGTGGCTCCACATGCGGCTGATGAAGGGGCTGCGCGGCACGGTCGCGGCGTGGTGGGCGCTAACCGGGCTGCTGGTGACGACATTCGCGTTCCTTGGCGTCAACATGTTTCTGTCCGGCTTGCATAGCTACGGCAAGCTTTAAGCGATCGACGCATCGAATGCATGAGAAAACCGCCGCATGGTCCGCATCGGCGGTTTTTCTTTTTATCAGTCAAAATCGCTGAATCCGAAACGCAATTGGGACGGTATATAGCAGCGACGGGGCGAAACAGGATGCCGACGATCAAGCGAGCAGGCAGCAACGACGAATTTCTTGAGGAGCAGTCATCGTGTGGATCAAACGAGAAGAGCGCATTGTGCTGAGCGGTGAGGACATCCCTCCGAGCGAAATCACGTCGCGCGCCGTGTTCGAAAACCGCCGCCGCGTGCTTCAGGCCGCCGGCATCGCGGGCATGGCCGCCGCGGGCGGCGTGCTCGGTATGAGCCGCAACGCGTTCGCGACCTACGAGTCGCCCGAGACCAATGCGCAAAAACTCGCGGCGGTAACGAACCCGAAATTCGTCGTCGGCGAGAAGGCCACGCCCTACAAGGACATCACGACCTACAACAACTTCTACGAGTTCGGCACCGACAAAAGCGATCCGTCGCGCAACGCCGGCACGCTTCGGCCGCATCCGTGGCGAGTTTCCGTCGAGGGCGAGGTCAAGAACGCGAAGGTGTACGACATCGACGAACTGCTCAAGCTCGCGCCGCTAGAGGAACGCGTGTACAGGCATCGCTGCGTAGAGGGATGGTCGATGGTGATTCCCTGGGTCGGCTACCCGCTTGCCGAGCTCATCAAGCGCGCACAGCCCACCGGCAACGCGAAGTACGTGCAGTTCATCACGCTCGCCGACGCCTCGCAAATGCCGGGGATCTCCGAGCCAATCCTCGATTGGCCGTATTCGGAAGGCTTGCGTCTCGATGAGGCGATGAACCCCCTGACGCTTTTGACGGTCGGCGTGTACGGGCAAGTGCTGCCGCATCAGAACGGTGCGCCGATTCGTGTCGTCGTGCCCTGGAAGTACGGGTTCAAGAGCGCGAAATCGCTCGTCAAGATTCGCTTCGTCGAAAAGCAACCGCCGACGAGCTGGAACACGTACGCGCCCAACGAATACGGCTTCTACTCGAACGTGAATCCAGACGTCGACCACCCGCGTTGGAGTCAGGCTACCGAGCGCCGCATCGGCGAAGACGGCTTTTTCACGCCCAAGCGCAAGACGCTGATGTTCAACGGCTACGGCAGTCTCGTCGCGTCCCTGTATCAGGGCATGGACCTGCGCAAGAATTACTGACCGGAATCGACCGAATGGAAGCGAACACCGTGACGACCGATACGCCCAGCGTTTCGAGCCGCAACACCGCCCCCGATGCAAACGCCCACCGTGCGCCTCGTGCTTACGGCAGTGCGACCGCGGGTGCGGGGGAGGGCGTGCGCGCAAGCGCACCGACTCGCAAACGCGACGGCTGGGTCGCACCGGCCAAAATCGCCGTATTCGTCGCAGCCCTGTATCCGCTCGCGCGCATCGTGTTCTTTGGCTTCACCGGCCATCTCGGCGCGAACCCGATCGAATTCATCACGCGCTCGACAGGGCTCTGGACGCTCGTGTACCTGTGCATCACGCTGGCCGTCACGCCTCTGCGCCGCATGACGGGCGTCAACGCCTTGCTGCGCTTTCGGCGCATGCTCGGCCTTTACGCGTTCTTTTACGCGGCGCTGCACTTCACGACGTACCTCTGGTTCGACAAGTGGTTCGATCTGGCCGACATCCTGAAGGACATCGGCAAGCGGCCATTCATCACCGTCGGCTTCGCCGCATTCCTGCTTTTGATCCCGCTTGCCGCGACTTCACCGCGCGCCGCCGCGCGCAAGCTCGGCCGGCATTGGCAGACGTTGCATCGCGCCATCTATCTGATCGGCGCGCTGGCGATTTTGCACTTCTGGTGGATGAAGGCCGGCAAGCACGATCTGTTCTTGCCCAAGCTCTACGGTGCGATCATGATCGCGCTGCTTGGATGGCGGCTGCTTGTATGGATCCGCAGCCGGATCGCGGAGCGCAGGCGGGCTTGACTTAGCCAGGGCCGTGCCGTGCCCAACAGCGGGCGCGGCACGGCATACGCGCTTAGCGCGGCAAAATAGTTTCGTCGGCGAAAAGCTCGCGCACGTTCTCCCGTGCGCGCACCACATAGGCTTGATCGCCATCGACCATCACCTCGGCCGCACGCCCTCGCGTGTTGTAGTTCGAACTCATCACGAAACCGTATGCGCCGGCCGAGCGGATCGCGAGAAGATCGCCCGGGGCGATTGCAAGCGACCGGTCGCGGCCGAGCCAATCGCCGCTTTCGCAAATTGGCCCGACGATGTCGTAGACGTGCGGCGCTTCATTGCGCGGCACGACGGCATCGATGGCGTGAAACGCCTGATACATCGCGGGCCGTGCAAGATCGTTCATCGCGGCGTCGACGATCGCGAAGTTCTTTTCCTCGCCCGGCTTCAGAAACTCGACGCGCGAGAGCAATATCCCCGCGTTGCCCGTGACCGAGCGCCCGGGTTCGAAGAATACTTCCCTGTGCCCGTGGCCGCGTGCGTCGATGTGATCGAGCAGTGTGCGCACGAAGAGGCTCGTATCGGGCGGCGTCTCGTCGGCGTAGGTGATGCCCAAGCCGCCACCGACATCGATGTGATGGATCTTGGTGCCGTCTGCTTCGATTTGCTCGACGAGATCGAGCAACTTGTCGAGGGCATCGAGGTACGGCGCAATTTCGGTGATCTGCGAGCCGATATGGCAATCGACGCCGATCACGTGAAGATGCGGCATCGCCGCAGCGGCGCGATATGTGGCGAGGGCATCGTCGAATGCGACGCCGAACTTGTTCGCCTTGAGGCCTGTCGAGATGTAGGGGTGCGTTTTCGGATCGACGTCCGGGTTCACGCGCAGTGACACCGGCGCTTTCTTGCCGGCCGCGCCCGCCACGGCGTTGAGCCTGTCCAGTTCGGGAATCGACTCGACGTTGAAGCACTTGACGCCGGCCGCGAGTGCATCGCGCATTTCATCGGCACTCTTGCCGACACCCGAAAAGACGACGTTTTCGGCTTTGCCACCCGCCGCGAGCACGCGCGCGAGCTCGCCGCCGGAGACGATGTCGAAGCCCGCGCCGAGGCGCGCGAATACGTTGAGCACCGCCAAATTGCTGTTCGCCTTGACCGCCACATGCACCGATGCCCGTCGGCCCGCGCAAGCGCGCGCGTAGGCTTCGTAGGCGTCGGTGAGCGCGGCGCGCGAATAGACGAAGAGCGGCGTGCCGAACTGCTCGGCAAGCGTGACGGCGCTGACGCCTTCGGCGTGAAGCACGCCATCGACATAAGCGAAAGCGGATTGGGACATGCGATGCGGACCTGCGTTATTGATCGGGGGCGACCCTCAAGGCCGCGCTTGCCGCGGAAGGCTTGCTGGCGCCGGGAGGCGAACGGAGCTCGCTGGCCGGCGACAAACTCAACG
>DASZGN010000067.1:0-3322 GCA_035938775.1 Trinickia sp. | reverse complement strand
GGGGTTTGCAGCAGTGCCTGCACTTGTGAATGCTCACGCGGTGGGGTTTGCAGCAGTGCCTGCACTCGCGCTTGCTCACGCGGCGGGGTTTGCATCAGTGCCTGCACTTGTGAATGCTCACGCGGCGGGGTTTGCATCAGTGCCTGCACTCGCGCTTGCTCACGCGGCGGGGTTTGCATCAGTGCCTGCACTTGCGCTTGCTCACGCGGCGGCGTTTGCGTCAGTGCCTGGGCTT
Source organism: Trinickia sp. (assembly GCA_035938775.1). Taxonomy (GTDB): domain Bacteria; phylum Pseudomonadota; class Gammaproteobacteria; order Burkholderiales; family Burkholderiaceae; genus Trinickia. The sequence goes on along the minus strand of DASZGN010000067.1, from coordinate 3,087 downwards.
GCGTCTGCACAAGCGGCTGAATTCGCGTCTTCGCCTGCGCTTGTTCCGGGCCGAGCGCCTGTGGCTTCTCCTGTGACGCTGCGCCCGGCGCCGCCGCTGGATGCGGCGTCGACGCTCGCGCTAACGTCTGCGCCTGGCTCGGCGTGTGGCCATTTCGCGCCCGCATCGCTTTCAGGCGCGCGGCGTCCGCCGCATTCTCGTCGTGCACGCTCGCTATTTGCTGTTGCAGCGTCTCGATTACGGGCGAGGGCGAGCTCGCCTGCGTCGCCCGATTGTCGGCGTTAGAGGAGCCTGACGCGTGCTCATCGCTATCGCCCGCGCGAGACCAGAGTGATTTAGCGCTCTCGTGCTCGTCGATGACCACATAGGCGCCAAATGAGAACACGAAGCCAAACAGGATGAGGCCAACGCCAAAACTCAAGCCCCAGCGCCGCGCGCCATTCGTATCGGTGGGTGTGAGGCGGCGCGGCAGCGTCGCCATGAATTGCGGGCGCTTCGTTGCTGCCGCTGTCGCAGGCGCCTTCGCAGCCGGGCCGTGCCGCTGCAACTGGGAGCCGGCAGGCGGGCTCCCGGCATAAGGCGCTTCGGCCTCGCGCTGCGGCAGGACAGACTGGCCGCATCGCGGACACGCTGCGCAGCTTGGCGGGAACCTCATACCGCATCGGCTGCAGAACACCGAACGCGCCGCGTGGGACGTCGCTTTCGTGTGCATAGTGTCTCGTGGGTGAAAATCCCCCCAGCGCGATCTGAACGCTTCACACGAAAGCGAGCGAATTCGCGCATGCCTCGCACGGCAGGGGCGCGCACGCTTCATTGAAATCGTTGGACGCAACGGATGCAACGCGTGCGGCGAACGCGCTTCATGCTCGGCACTATGTGTCGCTGCGAGCGAAAGATCAACCGACGATGCAGCGCGGATGTTCGCTGCGCAACATACGGCCGCGATGCGCGCGTTCTTCATGTAGAGATCGAAAGCGAATGCGTTGCGGCAAGAAGGCGAGTATGAACAACGGGCGTATGCGCCGATATCTCGCGGTCATCGCAATTGCAGCGGCGACGGCGCGTTGCGGTACCGCGATAGGAGTCGCGCCGGCACCGGCGTGCACGCCGGAGTTGTCGGAGCGCGACGTCGAGCACGGCTTTACGATGCGGGTGGATTGCGGCCTGAGCACAATGGCTGTCAGGCACTTCATCGAACTAACGAATCACGCAGCGCAGCATTCCCGCTTGCCAGACAACCGCCGCGCGGCGCTCGCCAATGCGGCGAACATCATGCTGAGCGCCGTGCATCTTCATGCATTCGAAAACGTCGCACCGCTCGTCGCTGCGCTCGCCGCCGGTGCGAAGGAACGCCCCGATACGGATTTCGTCGCCATTGCCCGTCAATGGGCCACGCGTTATGGACGGCTGCTCAGCGAGACCTCGATTACCCGCACGTCCGACCCTACCGAGATCGAAGTCGATAATGCGATCGAGCGCGTCGACCTCGACAGCGCGTCGAAGCTGCTCGCCATGCAATTGACCGAGCCGCGAATGCCCGATGCGCTGATGGCCGCGCGCAGCCGCGAAGCGGCCCTCGTCGCATGGCTGCGCTTCGACCCGCAGCAAGCGCTCGCCTACGCGAAGGCAGCATTCACATTGCAGCCCAAGGACATCGACATCACCGCCACCTACGCCGAACTGCTCGACGACGAGCATGCATTCGAGCGGGCGCTACCGCTCTACGAGAGGCTGCTTTTGCGCTATCAATCGCTCGCGCACGACAAGCCCGACGTGTGGCGGCCGCGCATCGCGCAGGTGCTGAACAAGCTCGGCCACCTCTATGCGGCATTGCAGCTTCCGCAGGAGGCGGAGATGTCGTACATGCACGCGCTCGGCATCTACTGGGGGCTCGCGCGCGTGAATCCCACCGCGTACGGCCCCGCTGTGGAGGCGACGTTCGACGATCTCGGCATGCTCTATCGCGACACGCAACGGCTCGACGACGCCGTGCAAGCCTATGGCGAAGCGCTCAAGCTCGATCGCGCGCTCGCGCAACGCGATGCCGCTCAGTACGAGCCCGAGGTCGCGACGACGTTGAACGATCTCGGCATCCTCTATGACATGACGCATCACATGGCCGAGGCGGAGCGCGCGTATGGCGAGGCGCTTACCATTCAGCGCGCGCTCGTGGGCGAGAATCCGGCCGCCTACCGCCCGGCGCTCGCCCGCACGCTGAACAACCTCGGCAATCTATACAGCGGCATGGCGCGTCTTGACGATGCCGAGCATGCCTATCGCGAGGCACTGGATATCCGCCGACGACTTGCGCGTGAAAGCCCCGTCTTCGATGCGCCCGACATGGCACGCACATTGAGCAACCTCGGCGTGCTGTATCGCATCGAGGGCCGGCCTCTCAAGGCGCGCCGCGCTTATCGCGAAGCGCTGCGAACGTACGAGTCGCTTGCTCGGCTGAACTTGCTCGGGTACCGGCCGGACGAAGCACGCACGCTCAATAATCTCGGCGTGTTGCTGAGCACGACACATCGGCCGCACGAAGCCGAGGATGCGTACCGGCGTGCGATCGCGCTTTACGACACGCTCTCGAAAGCCGAGCCTGCGTCGAGCGCTTATCGACGCGATCAAGCGCGCACGCTCGACAACCTTGCGCGGCTATACAGCGACATGGGCCGCCCGCGCAAGGCCGAAGCGACGAAGCGCGAAGCGGCGCGCTTGCTCAACGCGTCGGACTCGAAATAGAACGCGAAACGTGAGCGCGTTTTTTCCTTGCTCGGCGTTATTTGCGCAAGAGCCTTCGTCTGTGGTTGCGATCGCGTTTGCGCGGCGGGACGAATCGCCATGTCAGCAGCACGATGAGCGCGAAGATCGCATAGGCGAGCGTGAAGACCCATGCGGGCAGGTCGTAGTAGAGGAGACGGCCGAACCAGTGCTGGATGAACCCTTGCGTCCCGACGCTGCCGGTGCGAAGCCGGTCTTCGAGGACGGTCAGGGGGCAGGGGATGTCGAGGAGTGCCAAGAGAGCGACGACGCCTATCGCGCACAGATGCACGAAGCGAAAGAGCGGCTCCCGTACCCATCGCCAGTGCC
>DASZGN010000066.1:0-5201 GCA_035938775.1 Trinickia sp. | reverse complement strand
CATGGGACTGGAGTAAGCGCTAAAGCGCTAACTCCGGTCGACAGGTGTCAGCCGGCCTTGCCTTGCTTGGCGACGGCGGCCTGAGCCTTGGCAATCGCCTCGGCATCCCCGAGGTAGTAGTGGCGGATCGGCTTCAAGTCTTCGTCGAGCTCATAGACGAGCGGCACCCCGTTCGGGATGTTGAGGCCCACGATGTCGTTATCCGAGATGCCGTCGAGATACTTGATGAGCGCGCGCAGCGAATTGCCATGCGCCGCGATCAGCACCTTTTTGCCCCCCTTGATGGCCGGGGCGATCGATTCGTTCCAGATCGGCAGCACACGCGCCACGGTGTCCTTCAGGCATTCGGTGTGCGGCAGCAATTCGCGCGGCACCTTCGCGTAGCGCGGATCGTCGTAGAACACCCGAGCCTGCTCAGGGGTGAGCGGGGGCGGCGGGATGTCGTAGCTGCGGCGCCAGATCAGCACTTGCTCTTCGCCGTACTTTGCGGCTGTCTCGGCCTTGTTCAAGCCCGCGAGCGCCCCGTAATGGCGCTCGTTCAGCCGCCATGAGTGAACGACGGGGATATACATCAGATCCATCTGATCCTGCACATGCCAGAGCGTGCGGATGGCGCGCTTGAGCACCGACGTATAGGCGATGTCGAAGGTGTAGCCGGCTTCCTTGAGCAGCAGCCCGGCTTGCTGCGCCTCGCGGTTGCCTTGTTCGGTGAGGTCGACGTCGACCCAGCCGGTGAATCGGTTTTCCTTGTTCCACGTCGATTCGCCGTGGCGGATGAGGACAAGCTTGTGCATGGATGTATCGGTCGTAGTGTTAAAGCGCCCGACGCTCAGGGCTTACGCTCGCCGTTTAGGTCGGCTGCCATCGCGTCAAGCGGATATTTTATAATGGCGCGATTGCCTGCTCAGTTTTCTTCCTTTTCGACGGATACTCCGTGACGTTTTTCACTAATTACACCAACCTCGCGCTTATCGCGATCCTCGTCGTTTCCGGCGGATTGCTGCTGTGGCCTGCCATCTCCGGCCGCGGGCGCGGCGGCCTCAGCGCCGCCGAAGCCACCCAGCTGATCAACCGGCGCAACGCGGTGGTCATCGATCTGCGCCCGAGCGCGGACTTCACGAACGGCCATCTGCCGGCGGCCCGCCATATCGAACTGGCGGAGCTTCAAGCAAAAATCGGCCAGATCGCTAAAAATAAGGCCACCCCGGTATTGCTCGTCTGTCAGACGGGCGCGCAGTCGAGCAAGGCGTCGCGCATCGTCGAGGCGGCCGGCTACACCGACGTTCATGTGCTGCAAGGCGGTTTGTCCGCCTGGCAGCAGGCCGGCATGCCGGTAGTCAAATAAGGAGTCGCCACAGTGAATTCCGTTGTCATGTACAGCACGCAGGTTTGTCCCTACTGCCAGATGGCCGAGCGTCTGCTCAAATCGCGCGGCGTCGCGAATATCGAAAAAATCCTGATCGACAGGGACCCCGCGCGCCGCGAGGAGATGATGACGCGCACCGGGCGCCGCACCGTGCCGCAGGTATTCATTGGCGAGACACACGTCGGCGGCTACGATGACCTCTCCGCGCTCGATCGCGCAGGCGGCCTCATGCCGCTGCTCGAAGCGGCGTAAGGCTGGCCCAAATGGGCCGGCCCGTTCGGGCTGGCCCATTTGGACGGGCTGTCGCACTCATCGCCCAAGCGAGGCTGGCACCGCAACGCGCCGGACGCCGGCGCGTATTTCTTTCGGAACCCGTCGAGCCTCGGCTCGGCGCGCAACCGCACATCGACGTGCCGGGCTCTCGCCCGGCCGCAACGAACCACCTATGGGAGCCACCATGTCGGACCTGAACACCATGTCGGATCAGAACAATCAGCCGTTCTTCAACATTCAGCGCATCTATCTGAAAGACCTGTCGCTCGAGCAGCCGAATTCGCCGGCGATCTTCCTCGAGCAGGACATGCCCGCGGTCGAAGTCGAAGTCGACGTGAAGGCCGAGCGCCTCGCCGAAAGCATTTTCGAAATCCTCGTCACGGGAACGGTGACGGCCAAGGTCAACGAAAAAATCGCGTTTCTGATCGAGGCGAAGCAAGCGGGCATCTTCGACATTCGCAACATTCCGGCCGAGCAGGTCGATCCGCTCGTCGGCATTGCGTGCCCGACCATTCTCTTCCCGTACCTGCGCTCGAACATCGCCGACGCGATCACGCGCGCCGGCTTCCCGCCGATTCATCTCGCCGAAATCAACTTCCAGGCGCTTTACGAGCAGCGCGTCGCGCAGATCAATGCGCAGCAAGGCGGCGCGTCGGGCAACGGCGCAACCCAACATTAAGACACGCGGGCGGTGCCGGCCATGAAGGTTGCTGTCCTGGGTGCCGGCGCATGGGGCACCGCGCTCGCCGGCCACCTCGCCGCGCGGCACGATGTGCTCCTCTGGGCGCGCGACGCCGCGCTCGTCGAGGCGCTGCGCGCGACGCGCGAAAACGCCCATTATCTTGACGGCGCGACGCTGCCGGCCGCGCTTCGCTATGAAGCCGATCTCACCGCCGCGCTTGCGCACGCGGCCGCGAGCGACGCGCTCGTCGTCGTCGCCACGCCCGTCGCCGGCTTGCGCGCGCTTTACCGCGCGATGCAAGACGGCGCGCGCCGCGTGCCGGCCCATATCGTCTGGGTCTGCAAGGGTTTCGAGGCCGATACCCAGCTGCTGCCGCATCAGGTCATCGCGGCCGAGCTAGCGGGGCATGCAAGCTATGGCGTGCTGTCGGGTCCCAGCTTTGCACGTGAAGTCGCGCGAGGCTTGCCCGCGGCGCTGACCGTTGCGAGCACATCGGCCGCGTGTCGCGATCAGACGCTTGCCGCTTTCCACCATGGCGCGATGCGCATCTATACGGGCGATGATGTGGTGGGCGTCGAAGTCGGCGGCGCGGTGAAGAATGTGCTCGCGATCGCCACAGGCATCTCCGACGGTCTTGCGCTCGGGCTGAACGCACGCGCCGCGCTCGTCACGCGCGGGCTGGTGGAAATGTCGCGGCTTGGCGTGGCGCTTGGCGGGCAGCCGGAGACGTTCACCGGCTTGACGGGCCTGGGCGACCTGATTCTCACCGCGACGGGCGATCTGTCACGCAATCGCACGGTGGGTCTGCGGCTTGCCGAGGGCCGGTCGCTCGACGATATCCTCGCCGCGCTTGGCCATGTCGCCGAGGGCGTGCGCTGCGCGCAGGCGGTGCTCGGCCTGGCGCGCGAGCGCGGCGTCGACATGCCCATCACGCAGGCGGTCTGCGCCGTACTGTTCGATGGCGTGGCGCCGCGCGACGCCGTCAGCGCGCTCTTGCGGCGCGACGCGCGCGCCGAGTAGTCGTTCGCGCGAAGTCCGAAGTCTTCTCGCCGTCTCGAAACCGTACTAGCCTCTTTGTGGCGCAACGCTAAACCGTCGTCCCTAGGGGGGGCATGCGATGTCCACGATTACGATAGGCGAATGCACACTCGAGGCGCGCGAAGCCGACATCACGACGCTTGCGCTCGACGCGATCGTCAACGCGGCGAATGGCTCGCTGCTGGGCGGCGGCGGTGTTGACGGCGCGATCCATCGGGCAGCGGGCCCGGGCTTGCTGCGCGAATGCGAGACGCTGGGCGGTTGCGTGACGGGCGACGCGAAAATGACGGGCGGCCACCGCCTGCCCGCCAAATACGTCATCCATGCCGTCGGGCCGGTGTGGCACGGCGGCCGTCGCGGCGAGCCCGAGTTGCTCGCTTCGTGCTACCGGCGTTCGCTCGAACTCGCGCATGGCGCACGCTGCACGAGCATCGCGTTTCCCGCGATCAGCTGTGGTGTCTATCGTTATCCCGCCGAAGAAGCGGTGCGCATCGCGATTGCCACCGTCATCGAGACGTTGCCGTCGTTGCCCGGCTTCGAGCGAGTCGTGTTTGCCTGCTTTGGCGCCGATATGCTCGCGCGCTATGACGCGGAGCTCGCGCGAGCTCAGGCGCCGCCTTCGAACCCCGCTTGACGCCACGCCTCGAAGACGACGACCGCCACCGTGTTGGACAAATTGAGACTGCGATTGCCGGGCCGCATGGGCAAGCGCACACGCTGCGCATTCGGAAAGCGATCCAGCACGGCGTTGGGCAAGCCGCGTGTTTCCGCGCCGAACACGAACCAGTCGCCGGGCAGGAAACTGTGCTCGTGAAAGCGCCCCGAGCCGCGCGTCGTGAACGCGAACATGCGCGCGGCATCGGGTGTTTCGGCCGCGATGAGCGCATCCCAACTCTTATGAACGTGCATCTGCGCATACTCGTGATAATCGAGGCCGGCGCGGCGCATTTTCGCGTCGTCGAGCGGAAAGCCAAGCGGCTCGACGAGATGTAGCCGGGCGCCGGTGTTGGCGCACAGGCGAATGACATTGCCGGTGTTCGGCGGGATTTCGGGTTCGACGAGAACGACGTTGAACATAACTAGGCCAAGACGAAATTCAATCTTTAGGAGTGCGTAGCGCGACGAAGTTCGTCACCCGCCGTGCACCGGCTGCCTTCAAAGCATGCGCGGCCGCTTCGAGCGTGGCGCCGGAGGTCATCACATCGTCGACGAGCGCGATATGCAAGCCTCGCACGGGCTTTTCCACGCGAAACGCGGCCGCGACGTTGCGGCGCCGGGCATCGAGGTCGAGCCGCGATTGCGGCGCGGTGCAGGCGACGCGCTGCAGCAGCGTCGGATTGGCCGGCACGTCGAGCGCCCGGGCAAGCGGCTTCGCGATTTCCCACGCCTGATTGAAGCCGCGCTCGATGAGCCGCTTGCGGGCGAGCGGCACGGGCGTGACCACATCCGGCCAATTCTTGCGCTCGAGGCTATCGTCTGCAACACGTGCGAGCCGAAGTGCGAACTCCCGCGCAATAGCGAGCCGCGCCCGAAATTTCAGACCGACAGCGAGGCGCTCGAGCGGCGCGCGATAGTCGCCGAGTGCGAGCGTCGCGTCGAATGGCGGCGGCGCGCCAGCGCAGTTGCCGCAGCGGTAGCGGTCCTCATCGCGCCGCTGCGCATTGCCGAGCGGCAGCGCGCACGACACGCATCGGAGGCGCGGTTCGTTCCAATAGGCGGCGTCACATTCGGCGCAGATTGAGCGTTGCAATGAGCGTTGCGACAAATTGCCGCATGAAATGCCGCATAGGAGGCACAACTGCGGCATCGCGAGCCCGCCGAGCCGCGCCGCGAACGCACGGC
>DASZGN010000065.1:0-2284 GCA_035938775.1 Trinickia sp. | reverse complement strand
GCAGGTGTTCGGCAAGGCGAAGGAAGCCGAAAACTACGCGGCAATGAATCTGCTGATGCTGCCGGGCCGCAACCTGTTCATCAGCGATACCTACGTGAACGAAGTGCCGAGCGCCGAGCAACTCGCCGACATGGCGATCCTCGCCGCGCGCGAGATCGAGCGCTTCGGTATCACGCCGAAGATCGCGCTGCTGTCGAATTCGAACTTCGGCAGCTCGCCGTGCGCGTCGTCGCAGCGCATGGCCGCCGCGCGCAAGCTGATTGCCGAGCGCGCGCCGGGGCTCGAAGTCGACGGCGAAATGCACGGCGATGCCGCGCTGTCCGAAGCAATCCGCAAGCAATCGTTCCCCGGCACGACGCTCACAGGCGAGGCGAACCTGCTCATCATGCCGAACGTCGAAGCGGCGAACATCACGTACAACCTGCTGAAGATGGTCGGCGGCGAAGGCGTGACCGTTGGCCCGTTCCTGCTTGGCGCGGCGAAGCCCGTGCATATCCTCACGCCCGCGGCCACCGTGCGGCGCATCATCAACATGACGGCCGTGGCGGCGGCCAACGTGCGGGTGGGGTAAGGCGCGACCCTTGGTCGGTTTGCCGGTTTGGCTTATCGATCGTCGGTGAGCTTGAGTGCGATCGATGAGGCTCACCAAAGGGCGCGACAAAGAAAAGAAGGCGGCTGTCCGTAGAGGGCAGCCGCCTTTTTCATACGCCGTCGGTCCTTCTATGCGACAACTCGGCGTGACACGTTCGCGAGCCGGACGCGCATCTCATCGCGCGCGGCTCGCGCCAAGCGCATCACGCCGCGTGACGCGCCTCGCCCGGCCCGGGCTTTCGCCACTGCGCGAGCAAGCTGTCCCACTTCACGCGCACCGCACGCAGGTTGTTTTCCTTCACGTGACCGTAGCCGCGAATGCCATCCGGCAGATTCGCAAGTTCGATCGCGAGCGGGACATTATCGGCTTTCAGCCCTGCGATGAGCTCACCCACGAGCGCTTCGTATTCCCCGATGAGCGCGCGCTCGGTGCGGCGCTCCTCGGTCTTGCCGAATACGTCGAGCGCCGTGCCGCGCAGGAACTTCATTTTCGCCAGCATCTTGAATGCCGAAAGCATCCACGGGCCAAATTGCTTCTTCACGAGATGACCGTTGGCGTCCTTTTTCGCGAGAAGCGGCGGCGCGAGGTGGAAGTTCAGCTTCCAATCGCCTTCGAATTGCGCTTGCAGCTTGGCGAGGAAAGCCGGATCCGTTTGCAGGCGGGCGACTTCGTACTCGTCCTTGTAGGCCATGAGCTTGTGCAGGCTGCGCGCGACCGCTTCGGTGAACGGCTCGTGCATGGCCTCGCCGTCGAGCTTGCGCTCGGCTGCTCGTGCGTCATTCACTAGCGTCTCGTAGCGCTTCGCGTAAGCCTCATCCTGATAAGCGGTGAGATGGGCGACGCGCTTCGTGATCAGCGCATCGACCGCCTTTTTCGTGTGCAGCGCGATGACGGTGGCGCTCGACGCGTCGTGCGTCGCAGTTGCCGTGCCGGCCGACGTCGCGGCACGGCGCACGCTCGCCAGATCGTGGGCAGCGCGCCGTCCCCATTCGAACGCGGCAAGATTCTTTTCGACCTGCACGCCGTTCAGCTCGATCGCGCGCACGAGCGAGCGATGCGTGAGCGGCAGCCAGCCGCGCTGCCACGCGTAGCCGAGCACGAACGGGTTCGTGTAGATCGCATCGCCAAGCAGCGCGACGGTGAGATGGTTCGCGTCGACGAGATCGACATGCTCGCCGGCCGCTGCACGCACGTCGTTTTCGGTGCTCGTGCCGGGGAACGTCCAGTTCGGGTTCGTGATGAACTCGGCTGTGGGCGTCTTCGAGCTGTTGATGACCACACGCGTCTGACCGAATTTCATCCGCGAGGTGCATTCGTCGCTCGCCGTCACGATCGCGTCGCAGCCGATCACGAGATTCGCCTCACCCATCGCGATGCGCGTCGCGTGAATATCGACAGGCGCGTTGGCGATCTGCACATGGCTCATCACCGCGCCGCCCTTTTGCGCGAGGCCCGTCACGTCGAGCACGGTCACGCCTTTTTGCTCGAGGTGCGCGGCCATGCCGATGAGCGCGCCGATCGTCACGACGCCCGTGCCGCCCACGCCGGTGACCAGCACGCCATACGGCCGGGCGATGGTGGGCAGCGCGGGTTCGGGAATCGGCGGCAGCTCGGTGTCCGTCTTGGCGCCCGCAGCCTTCGGCTTGCGCAACTGTCCGCCTTCGACCGTCACGAAGCTCGGGCAGAAGCCCT
>DASZGN010000064.1:0-8134 GCA_035938775.1 Trinickia sp. | reverse complement strand
TGCCCTTCGACCTCGATCTGCGCAAGCTGCTCTTGCATCTTCTTCATGTTTTCCTGCATCTGCTGGGCTTGTTTCATCAACCCGGCGAGTTGGCCTTTCATCATGGACATGCTCCTTTGATCATGGGGTATTCGAAGCGGCCGCCGGACAAGCCGGATGCCGCGAATCAGCTTCTGAATGCATGGCGGCGCATTCCGCGTTCTCACGCGCCGTTCAACGTGCCCCCGCTCCCGTTTCCGGGACGACAGGCTTGACCGACCCCGGCACAATGCTCGCGCCGAAATCGCGAATCAGAGACTGCACGAAGGGATCGGCGCCGATCTCGCGCTCGGCCTCGCGCTGGCGTTCGGCGCGCGCCGCGGCTTCGAGCGCGGCTGCCGTGCGGCGCGCCGGGCCCACTTCGACGTGCACGTCGACTGGCCTACCCAGCCGATCGGCCAGCGCCGCCTTGAGCTTGGCGACCTGCGAACTCTCCGCGTATTGCGGAACCGGCACGCTGAGCTTCAGCGTCTCGCCTTCGAGCGCCGTCAGCTCGCTGTTGAACGCAAGCTGATGTGCGACGCCAGTCAGCGCGAGCCCGGCGGCAAGCGCGGGCCAATCGCCGGCAAAGCCCACCGCATCCAGCGCAATGGCTGGCGGCAGCGTGCGCAAATCGATCGCCTGTGTCGCCTGCGATTCAAAGCGGGCGTCGTCCCGCTGCGAGCCGAGGCGCATGTCGTCGGGGCCGCTGTCGAAGACGGGCATAAGGCCCTCGTCGGGTGGCGCGAAGTACGCATCCTCGGCCGATGACGGCATGTAGTCGTCGGCCGGCGGGGCGTCGTCCCAGGGCGCAGGAGTGTGTGGCGCCGCTGCGCGCTCCGCGCGGGGCGTGGGCCCCTCCTCCTTGCGGGCGCGCGGCACCGGCACCGGCACCGGCGGCACGACAACGGCGGCGGAGGCGGCGGTGCGCGGCGCGGCAGGCTTCGGCGCAGGGGTAAGTGCGGGCTTGGCCGCGCTCGCGGTACGGCCGCGATCGGTCGACACGCGCATGCCGGCGCTGCGCAGCACGTCCAGAGCGGCGCTCGCGCCTCCGACGCGCGGACGAGCTTCCGACGGGGCCGAGGGCGCCACGGCAGCCGGTGCGGGTGCCGGCTCGCGCGCCGTCATCGACGGCGCCTTGCCTGCCGGCGCTGCGTTCTCCGAAACGCTGGTCGCCGGCCCAGCGAAATGCGCATCGCCATCGCCCGATGCCTCGGTGGATGGTTCGGCGCGACGCGGCGCGGCAATATCGGCAACGTCCGACGCCATGGCGCGCGGCGGCTCGCCCAGGGAGGGGCGTGACGCTTGGGGCGCCGTCGAAGCACGCTCGCGCACTTCCGGCGCCGCGGCGTCGCTCGCGGCTACCGGCGCCGCGGCGCCCGAGTCCGACTGGGCGGACACCGCGGGCACGACGCGGCGGCTTGCACCTGCAGCGGGACCAGGCGTTGTCGTCGCCCGGGCAAGCGGGCCTGCGCCGCCCGCGCCCTGCCTGGCAGGCTCGAACGCAAGCATGCGCAAGAGCGTCATCGTGAAGCCCGCGTACTCGTCGGGCGCGAGGCCGAGCTCGCCGCGCCCGATCGTGGCGATTTGATAAAAGAGCTGCACGTCCTCAGGTGTGAGCGCCTGCGCGAAGCGGCGCAAGTCGTTCGCCTCCGGCCATTCATCGAGCACCGACAACGGCGCGAACTGCGCCCACGCGATGCGATGAAAGAGGCTCGCCAGATCCTGCAAGGCGTTGGAAAACGACAGGCTGCGCAGCGCCATTTCATCGGCGATCGACAGCACGAGCACGCCGTCGCCGGCAACGAGCGCATCGACCAGGCGAATCAAATAGCTTTGATCGAGCGCGCCGAGCATGCCGCGCACGGCTTCCTCGGTCACCTGATTCGCCGAATAAGCGATGGCCTGGTCGGTCAGCGACAACGCATCGCGCATGCTCCCTTCGGCGGCACGTGCGAGCAGACGCAGCGCCTGCGGCTCGAACGCGACCTGCTCGGCCTCGAGAATGCGCTCGAGGTGCGTGACGATGTGCGCGGCCGGCATCTGCTTCAGATTGAACTGCAGACAGCGCGACAGCACGGTGACGGGGATCTTTTGCGGGTCTGTCGTCGCGAGGATGAATTTGATGTGCGGCGGCGGCTCCTCCAGCGTCTTCAACATCGCGTTGAACGCATGGTTGGTGAGCATGTGCACTTCGTCGATCATGTAGACCTTGAAGCGCGCGTCGACCGGCGCATAGACGGCCCGCTCGAGGAGCGCCGCCATCTCGTCGACGCCCCGATTGCTCGCGGCATCCATTTCGACGTAATCGACGAAGCGCCCCTCATCGATTTCCCGGCATGCGCGACAAACGCCGCACGGCGTTGCGGTAATGCCGGTTTCGCAATTGAGGGCTTTCGCGAAAATGCGCGAGAGCGTCGTCTTGCCGACGCCGCGCGTTCCAGTGAACAAATAGGCGTGGTGCAGACGCGCCCCGTCGAGCGCGTGCGTGAGCGCACGCACGACGTGTTCTTGTCCGACGAGCGAAGCGAAATCCTTCGGTCGCCACTTGCGTGCGAGAACTTGATAGGTCATCGCGAAATTGTATCAGTAACAATGCGTCGCCAAATGCCATACGGCAAAGCGCGCCAAACGCGACCAAAAGCTTTCGGGGAAATGAAAAAGGCGGAGATGGGAAGGTGACGAGCCTGACCCTCGGCACTGGCGGAAAACGGCTGTGGCTGCTTCGTTCCCGACCTGACCAGGTTGACCGCTCCTCCATGCGAGGAGGCCCGTCACGGCGCATTCTATCATCGTCGGCCGCGGCGCGCGACTCCCTTATTGTTTGAGGGCGCGCCACCGCGCACGCGCCTTGCCCCCTCATAAGCGCGGCTGCCCGATGGGCCCGGTAGACTCAATGTCGGGCGGCATGCGGACGATGGCTATCGCCTCGCACGTCACATAGCGATTTGGGCTAATATGGCAACCACATGACTCGCAACCTGCGAACCTCCAGTACTGGCAGGCTCGCAATGCCCGAGGAATACGCCCTTGCACGCGTTTCCCGCTCGGCACGATTTCGACAGTGCGGGCGGAACGTTTTCACGTTTTGGTGTATCGTGGCGGGCAATTCAGACGCGGGCCTCGAACCCGAAGAGGTACATTTACATGAGTGAACAAATCAAACACATCAGCGACGCATCGTTTGAACAGGACGTGGTGAAATCCGACAAGCCCGTTCTGGTCGATTTCTGGGCCGAATGGTGCGGCCCCTGCAAGATGATTGCGCCGATCCTCGACGAAGTCGCGAAGGACTACGGCGATCGCCTGCAGATCGCCAAGATCAATGTGGACGAGAACCAATCGACGCCGGCGAAGTTCGGCGTGCGCGGCATTCCCACGCTGATCCTGTTCAAGAACGGCGCGGTGGCGGCGCAAAAGGTCGGTGCGCTCTCGAAGTCGCAATTGACTGCGTTCCTTGACAGCAATATCTGATTGAAACCGCTGGGCCTGTTGCAAGTCGACAACAGGCCCAGAACGCCGCGTGCCGCGCCTCTGGGCGGGCTCTGGCGTGTGCTATGCTACAATCATAAGACTCAACAAGACGTGCAAGTCCCTGAGCGGTTCCGCTCACTCTCCTCCCAAATTTTCTTTCGTCGCATCTTCTCCCCGGCGGGATCTCTGTATGCATTTATCCGAGCTTAAGTCTCAGCACGTGTCTCAATTGATCGAGATGGCGAATGGCCTCGAGATCGAGAGCGCGAACCGTCTGCGCAAGCAGGAACTGATGTTCGCCATTCTCAAGAAGCGCGCCAAAACCGGCGAGACCATATTCGGCGACGGCACGCTCGAAGTGCTGCCCGACGGCTTCGGCTTTTTGCGTTCGCCGGAAATGTCGTATCTCGCGAGCACCGACGACATCTACATCAGCCCCTCGCAGATCCGCCGTTTCAACCTGCACACGGGCGACACCATCGAAGGCGAAGTACGCACACCGAAGGACGGCGAGCGCTACTTCGCGCTGGTGAAGGTCGACAAAGTCAACGGGCAGCCGCCCGAGGCCTCGAAACACAAGATCATGTTCGAGAACCTCACGCCGCTGCATCCGAACAAGCCGCTCGCGCTCGAGCGCGAAATGCGCGGCGAGGAGAACGTGACCGGCCGGATCATCGACATGATCGCCCCCATCGGCAAGGGCCAGCGCGGGCTCTTGGTCGCGTCGCCGAAATCGGGCAAGACGGTCATGCTTCAGCACATCGCGCATGCCATCAAGCAGAATCACCCGGACGTCGTGCTGTTCGTGCTGCTCATTGACGAACGCCCCGAAGAAGTGACGGAGATGCAGCGCTCGGTGGCAGGCGAAGTGATCGCGTCGACCTTCGACGAACCGGCCACGCGCCACGTCCAAGTCGCCGAGATGGTGATCGAGAAGGCGAAGCGTCTCGTTGAAATGAAGCAAGATGTCGTGATCCTGCTCGATTCGATCACGCGTCTCGCACGTGCCTACAATACCGTCATCCCCGCCTCCGGCAAGGTGTTGACGGGCGGTGTGGATGCCAACGCGCTGCAGCGCCCGAAACGCTTTTTCGGCGCGGCGCGCAATATCGAGGAAGGCGGCTCGCTCACGATCATCGGCACGGCGCTCATCGAAACGGGCAGCCGCATGGACGACGTGATCTACGAAGAGTTCAAGGGCACGGGCAACATGGAAGTGCACCTCGAGCGGCGTCTCGCGGAAAAGCGCGTCTACCCCTCGATCAACCTGAACAAGTCGGGCACGCGTCGTGAAGAGCTGCTGATCAAGCCGGAAATCCTCCAGAAGATCTGGGTGCTGCGCAAGTTCATCCATGACATGGATGAAGTCGAAGCAATGGAATTCCTGCTCGAGAAGATCCGCCAAACGAAGAGCAACTCCGAATTCTTCGATTTGATGCGCCGCGGCGGCTGAGGCAGCGTGCATCGGCGCGGGCGTGCTCGCGCCGGCAAAACCACCGCGCTCCGCCCACGCGAGCACTCCTGTGATGCTCAACAAGCTCTCTCGTTGGTTGAATAACCGGCGCCGAGCGCGCGCGTTGCGCGAACACGCCATCAACGACGACCTCTGGCAGGCCACGCTCGACGGCTTGCCGTTTCTCGCGCACCTCAACGCCGCCGATCTCGTGCGGCTGCGCGAAATGGCGAGCCTATTCATCGCGCAAAAGGAATTTTCCACGGCGCACGGGCTCGAGCTGACCGATGCCATGGTCGTTGGCATCGCGGCGCAAGCGTGCCTGCCGGTGCTGAATCTGAGCCTCGATCTGTATCGCGGCTGGGTCGGCGTGATCGTCTATCCCGGCGAGTTCGTGATCCGCAAGACGGTCGAGGACGAGGACGGAGTCGTCCACGAAGTCGAACACGACGCGAGCGGCGAGGCATGGGAAGGCGGGCCCGTCATCCTCTCGTGGGAAGACACGCAAATGACCGATACGGGCGACGCATATAACGTCGTGATCCACGAGTTCGCGCACAAGATCGACATGCAGACCGGCGAAGCCGACGGCCATCCGCCGCTTTTTCGACGCTGGCATGCGCCACTCGACGCGGTAGCTTGGGCCGACGTGTTCGACCATGCGTATGACCGCTTTTGCGCGCAGGTCGATGCCGTGCCGCAACGTCGCTGGGCCCGCTTCGAGCGAGAATCGTTGATCGACCCCTACGCGGCCGACCACCCTTCCGAGTTCTTCGCGGTTTGCAGCGAGGCGCTCTTCGTGCAGCCACGGGCCTTCGAAGCGGAATATCCGGAGTTGTACCGGCTGCTTGCCCGTTACTATCGGCAGGACCCGGCCGACACCGGCGTACTTGCCGCCGCGACGGATATTTCGGGCGGGCGCGCCGATAATTCGTCAATCGCCTGATTTTCTGGCATAATCCTCGTTTTTCGACCTTGAGCAAGTGGCCCGCGCTTTCAAGCGATGCCGTCGGCGGCCGCTCACACGGCACGCAGCGAGCGGCATGGCAGCGGGTTGGCTACCGCCAGACTAAAGGAAACACCATGAAAGAAGGCATTCACCCCAATTACCGCGAAGTCCTGTTCATTGATATGTCGAACGACTTCAAGTTTGTGACCCGCTCGACGATCCAGACGCGCGAAACCGCCGAATACAACGGCAAGACCTATCCGCTCGCGAAGATCGAAGTGTCGTCGGAATCGCATCCGTTCTACACGGGTCAGCAAAAGATCATGGATACGGCAGGCCGCGTCGAGAAGTTCAACAAGAAGTTCGGCACGCGCGCGACGGGCAAGGCTGCGAAGTAAAGGCGCGAATTTTCGCATTTCTTCGCGCTCCGGCCTCGAACCGGATCGAAGCAAAGGGCAGCGCAAGCTGCCCTTTTTTCATTGCTGCAGCGCGAGCAAGCCCTTTTTCATTGCCGCAGCGCAACAGCCACACCCGCAACGACGTCAGGGCCACCGCGTCTACAATGCCGGTTCGCTCGATGCGCCGCGCCTCGCGCGCATAACAACAATCGCTGCCGATATTCGTCCAAGCCTGCATGAGACCCGCAATCCGCCTCACCGCCGCCGCCACGCGCGCCCTGCCGCGCTCGCTGCTGCTCACCCTTTGCATTCTCTATGCAGCGTTCGGCCTGTTTGGCCGCGACCCTTGGAAAAACGAGGACGCCGCCGGCTTTGGCGTCATGTGGACGATGGCGAACGGCAGCGCACGCGACTGGCTGCTGCCGAACCTCGTCGGTAAGTTCATCACGGATGAGGGCCCGCTCGGCTATTGGCTCGGCACCGTGTCAATCCGGGCGCTCTCGCCGTGGGTCGATGCGGCGGACGCATCGCGCGTCGCCACCGGGCTTCTCTTTTGCGCGACCTGCGCGTTCGTCTGGTATGCGGCCTATTTGCTTGGCCGCCGGCCCGAGGTGCAGCCGTTCAAGTATGCATTCGGCGGCGAGCCCGAGCCGCGCGATTACGGTCGCACGCTGGCCGACGGCGCACTCCTCATCCTGCTTGCTTGTTTCGGTCTTGCCGAGCGTGGCCACGAAACCACGCCGCAGCTCACGCAGTTCATGTGCATCGCCATGCTCGTCTATGGCCTCGTGCGCAGCACGGACAAGCCGTTGCAGGGGGCGCTCTGGTGGGGGCTTGCCCTTGGTTGCCTCGCGCTGGCGAGCAATCCGCTCATCGTCGTGGCGTTGTTGGCAGGCACCCTCGTGATGCTCGCAGTCGTTCCCGAGGCGCGCTCGGTCTGGTTGCTTGCGGCCGGCATACCCCTCGCGCTCGTGCTATCGACCGTCTGGCCGATCGCCGTGCTGAAAGCGTTTCCCGATGACGCCCGCTGGTTCATCGAGCAATGGATCAACGGCAGCATCAATCGGTTTTCAGCCCCGCCTGGCAACGTCGTGCGCTACGCGCTGAAGAACCTGCCGCTTTTCACGTGGCCCGCATGGCCGCTCGCTCTGTGGGCATGGTTCAGCTGGGGGGAAATGCGTCGCAAGCCCCATATCGCGGTTCCGATTGCCGTCATCACACCGATGCTCGTGCTCGTCATACTGCAAAGCCACCAGACGAACCGACTGTACATGCTGCTTTTGCCGCCGCTCGCGACGCTTGCCGCTTTCGCACTGCCCACACTCAAGCGTGGCGCGATCAACGCGATCGACTGGTTCGCGGTGCTGAGCTTCACGATCCTGGGGCTCTTCGTGTGGCTCGTCTGGCTCGCCGCCCAGACAGGCTTCCCGCATCCGCTCGCTCGCAATCTCGCGCGCCTCATTCCCGGCTTCACCCCCCACTTCAGCGTGCTCTCGCTCGCGTGCGCGATCGCGGTGACCGTGTGCTGGTTTGCCCTTGCGCGCTGGCGCGTCGCGCGCCACCCGAAAGTGCTGTGGCGCAGCGTCGTGCTTTCCAGCGCCGGCACCACGCTGATGTGGGTCCTGCTCATGACGCTGTGGCTGCCGATGGTGAACTACAGCCGGACGTATCGCGACGTCGCGCTGCAGATCGCCGAGCATCTGCCCGACGACTACACCTGCATCTCGCCCGTGCGCCTGGGCGATGCCCAGCTGGCGTCGTTCGCTTATTTCGCCGACATGCGGTTCTCGTTCAGCGGCGACTGCGATGTGCTGCTGCGTCAGGACACACAGGACTTCAGCG
>DASZGN010000063.1:0-2002 GCA_035938775.1 Trinickia sp. | reverse complement strand
CGCGGTAAGCGGCGCGCTGGCGAGCAGCGCCTCCGCTACCGTGTCGGCGTTGGTCTCGTCGGCGGTCACCGGGGCAAATACGAGCGAGCCTCGCCATTGCGGCAAATGCCACACCTCCTCTCCTCCCCAGGCAAGCACGCTCGGCTCTCTCACCGGGAGTGCGTCCGGCCAATCCGCCGCTTCAGCACGCTCATTAGCTGCCCAATGGACTTCATCGCGATATAGACGCAAGCTGCGTCCGGCATGATCGACGCGCAAACCGTGGTCCGCGCGCGCCTCGCGCAACTGACGCAGCATGTCCGACAAGCGCGCGGCAGACGCCGCGGGCAGGCCAATCGAGCGCATCCAGAGTCGCATGACGTTTGCCGCGCGGGCATCGTCGAGCGCGAGTAGCGTCTCGCGCGACAACGCACGGCCGCCGTCTCGCGAAATCGTGCGCAGATCGATTCGCGCGAGATCGTCGAGCAGCCGCTGCGCCGTCGCGGCGTGAGTCGCCGCGCGCGCGAGCGCGTCGCGAAAGCCGGGGAAATGCGTGGTCAGTGCCGGAATGACTTCGTGGCGCAGCGCGTTGCGCGCATAGCGGGTGTCGGCGTTGGACTCGTCTTCGATCCAGCGCAAGCCACGCTCATGCGCATAGCGCTCGAGCTGCGCGCGCAATAGATGCAGCAATGGCCGCACGCGCGGCACCGCGGCCACGCCATCCGCGCGCTGCGGCGCCATGGCCGCGAGCCCCGCCACGCCGGCGCCGCGCAGCAGTTGCAGCAGTACGGTTTCGGCTTGATCGTCGGCGTGATGCGCGAGCCACAAGACGGCGGCGCCATGGCGAGAGCACATCGCGTCGAGCGCCCGATAACGCGCCTCGCGCGCGGCCGCCTCCACGCTTTCGCCGTTCTCGCGCCGCACTTCGACGCGCTCGGCGTCGAAAGCCGTGCCGAGCGCACGCGCCGTGGCCTCGCAATGCACAAGCCAGCGCTCGGCATTCGGGCTCAGCCCATGATGAACGTGCAACGCAATGCAACGCGCCGCCCCCGCAACGCGCACGGCCGCATCGAGCAGGACAGTTGAATCAAGACCGCCGCTGTACGCGATGGCAATGCGGGCGTCGGGAGGCAGGTTTGATACCACACCGCCGAGCGCATCGAGAACGACGCGCTCGGCGGGAGATTCGGAGGGCGGGGTCACGGCACTCACTTCGGATGGCGCGTACGCGCCGCAGCGAATGCGACGAGGCGCGTCATGCGCCAGTCGATTCCTTGAACTTGCCGTACGCCATCAACCGCTCGAAACGGCGTTCGCGCAGGTCCGGGACACTCATGCCTTGGAATTGCCGCAGCGTATCGGAAAGCGCACGGCGCAAGAGCGCCGCCATGCCCTTCACATCGCGATGCGCGCCGCCGAGCGGCTCGTTGACGATCTTGTCGATCAAGCCGAGCGCCTTGAGCCGATGCGCCGTGAGTCCGAGCGCTTCCGCGGCTTCGGGCGCCTTCGCCGCACTCTTCCATAAGATCGATGCGCAGCCTTCCGGCGAAATCACCGAGTAAGTCGAGAATTGCAGCATCAGCACGTTGTCGGCGACCGCGACCGCGAGCGCGCCGCCCGAACCGCCCTCGCCGATGATGGTCGCGATGATCGGCGTCTTCAACTCGGCCATCACATAGAGATTGCGCCCGATCGCCTCGGACTGCCCGCGCTCTTCGGCACCGACGCCCGGGTAAGCGCCCGGCGTATCGATGAACGTAAAAATCGGCAGTCCGAATTTTTCCGCCAGCCGCATCAGTCGCTCCGCTTTCCGATACCCCTCCGGACGCGGCATGCCGAAGTTGCGCGCGGCACGCTCCTTGGTGTCGCGGCCCTTTTGCTGGCCAATCACCATGCACGGATGACCATTGAAGCGCGCAAGGCCGCCAACAATCGACAAGTCGTCGGCAAACGCACGATCCCCGTGCAGCTCATGAAAGTCGGTGAACAGCTCGTTGACGTAATCGAGCGTATAGGGACGCTG
>DASZGN010000062.1:0-10078 GCA_035938775.1 Trinickia sp. | reverse complement strand
GAAAGCTCATGCGCGTACTCGATCGCCGCCGCTATGACGGCGAAAAGACGGCGGGCGCGCGATGAGCGGCGCCAACGCCATCGCCGTGCGCGATTTCACGCCGGCGGATGCGGTCGCCGTCAGCGAGCTGTTTCTTAGCGTCTACGGCGAGAATTACGTCTATCCCGACGTCTATCTGCCGTCGATGATCCGCGAGCGCAACGCGAATGGACACTGGCGTTCCTGCGTCGCGAGCCTCGATGGTCTCATCGTCGGCCACGCGCTGCTGTCGATCGATCCGAGCGAGCCCGGGCTCGCGGAGCTCGCCATGAACGTCGTTCATCCGTGCGCACGTGGGCTCGGCATCGCCACACGTCTATGCGAGCACCTGTGCGCATTTGCGCGACGAAGCGGCTTGAGTACGCTGACGATGAAGCAAGTCTCGACGCATCCCCATAGCCAGCGGCTCGCTCGCATCCTCGGCTTTCGCACCACCGGGCTGCTGCTCGATTACGTGGCGTCGCCGTTCGGGCTCACCGGGCGCGAGAGCGTCGTGCTCGGCTGCCTGCCGTTGCGGTCGCGCCCGCTGCCGGGTGTCGCGTTTTTGGGCAACGGTGAGCTATGGCTCGCGATGCTGGCCGAAGCGTTCGGCACAGTTGCCGTGACGAGTGCGCCCGCGGGCGCGGCACCCATGCGGATCTCGAGCCATGGCAAACGGATCGAGGTTGCGCTCGATCATGTGGATGCCGGCGTGCTCGACGAGCTCGTCCGCTTGCCTCGCAGCCGGCTCGTGTATGTGAGGCTGCCTATCGATCAGAGCCTGCGCGAGAGTGCGCCGCGCCTGCGCCACGCCGGTTACGCCCCGGCGGGGATCGTGCCGGCGCCGCAGGGCCAATGGCATTGGCTGATGCAGCGAGGCTTCGAAGAGCGGGAGCTCTCGCTGCACTGTCCGATCGCTCGATGCATTCACGACGAAATGCTGCGCGGCTCATTGACACGATAGGGCTTGTCGAGGCGGCTCGGGCGGACCTGATCGCAACGACGGCTTTAGAGCCGATAACACAAGTCATCGATGAGGCCCGAGACGCTCCTTGCCTTTGATGCCTTTGCGGGCGACGCGAGAAATTAGGGGCGGAAGGCAGCAGGAGTCGAACCTACCCGGGAGCGGCTGACGCCCCCTACCGGGTTTGAAGCCCGGCCGCACCACCGGATGCGAATGCCTTCCGTTGAATGTCAAAACGCGCACTGCGGCATAAAACGTGTCGAGCGTATCGCCCCGACTCAACTCACCACACTAAAGCCCATCCAGTAATCGACTATCGCCCCGTAGCATATGCACGTCACGATAAAAGCGCGTATAGCCGATGCGATCGAAAAACTCGAGCAGTTGAATCGCGCGTTTGCGCCCAAGCCCGGTGGCGTCGCGAAACGATACCGCGCTCACCTTGCCGTCCGACTCTTCCGCCAATCGCGCGATCAATTGCGCAAGCTCACGCACGGTCTCGTGATGATGAAAGAGATCGCGCACAACCTGATAAACCTCACCTCGACGCGCAAGCTTGCGCAGCAGTTGCCTGACCGAGTCCTCTGGCGCATCGAGTACCGCCGCAAGGTCGCGCACCCAGTGCGGCTCAAAGTCATGTGCCTGAACGAGTGGCAACAATCGTTGCGCCAGATGCTGTTCGTCGCTGCCAAGCGTCGCCGCATGATGTGGCAAATGCAGCCACGGCCCGCTGCGCACGATCTCGCCTCTGCCCACCATCGCATCGACGAACCCGCGCCATAGCGCAACGTCGGCAAGCGGTGCAGCAATGCGACGCAGGCGCGCCGTATCGGGCCCTTGCTCGTCGGGCGAGTGTTCGTGGAACGTACGCAATGCGTCGACGACGTTCGAGCGCATCGCTTCCCAAGCCGCAGGATGAACGAGATGAGCGTCGTGCTCTCCCGAGCCTTTCACCGGCAGCGATATTGTGCCGTCGGGCAACGCAAGCGAAGTCACTTCACTGCCCGTCAAGCGTTCGAGCGCCGAACGGCGCATCCCATACGGTGCTCGCTCGAGCAGCGCTTCAATACTGCCCATGCGAAGCCACGCGCTCAACGCATCGAGCCACGCACGGCGCTCGGGCGTCTTTCGCTTGCGCGCTGGGCCAAACGGATCGAGCACGCACCCGCCACCGACTGTGCGCGTCGCCTGTGCATTGCGCACGATGAAGCGGTCGCCCGGCAGCGCGCACACCGGCGCATCGAATACCAACTGCACGCGCTTGACCTCGCCTGCCTGCAACGCATCGTCGTCATCGAGCAGCGCCGCATGCGCCACACGGTGCATCGTTCCAAGGTGCACATGCAGGGGCGACCAGTGCCGCAACGTCACATCGGCATCGGGCAACATCGTCAACTCCACATCGAGACGCTCCGACGACGCCGCAAGTCGCTCATCGAGAATCCAATCGCCTCGCGCGAAGTACTCCTTAGGTACGCCAGAAAGGTTGAGCGCACAACGATCTCCAGTTCGGCCCATCGATGCCTCGCGATTTTGCACATGCATGCCGCGCACACGCACCGGCTCGCCGCGCGGTGCGAGCCACAAGATGTCGCCCGTAGTCACGCGACCCGAGAACGCCGTGCCCGTGACGATCGTGCCCGCGCCGGCAAGCGTAAAGACGCGATCTACAGCAAGCCGGAAAAATCCCTCGTCTCGACGTCGATGAAAAGCAACCGCACATGCGCGCACATGTCCATCCAGCGCCGCCACGCCGACATCGTCTTGTCGTGTCGCCTGCGTTTCGAACACCGGTGCATCGGCAAACGGGCAGCCCGCGAGCCACGCGCGTATCTCATCGCGCACTTCGGCCACGCGCGCGCGGTCGCAGCGATCGGTCTTCGTCAATGCGATCGCGCCATGTGTCACGCCCAGCAATTGCAAGATGGCCAGATGTTCGCGCGTTTGCGGCATGACGCCATCGTCCGCCGCGACGACAACGAGCGCGAAGTCGATCCCGCACGCGCCTGCCACCATCGCATGCACGAGCTTGTCATGCCCAGGCACGTCGATGAAGCCCAGCACGTCGCCATTCGCGAGCGGCGTGTACGCGTAGCCGAGTTCGATCGAAATGCCGCGCGCCTTCTCCTCCTTCAGGCGATCCGTATCAACGCCCGTAAGCGCGCGGACAAGCGTCGTCTTGCCGTGATCGATGTGACCGGCGGTGCCTACAATCATGCGCCCCGCTCCATGCATTGCCCGATGAATGCGGCCTCGTCGTTCGCCTCGAGGCAGCGCATGTCGAGGTGCAGCGCATCGTCCGCAATGCGTCCAAGTACCGGCCTCGGCCAACCGCGTAACTGCGCTTCGAGCCTCAGAAGCGCACGTCCGCTGCGCTTGGCCACCGCATCGCGCACGACGAGCCCATAGCTCGGCAAGAGATCGACCGGCAGCGCGCCGCTGCCTATTTGACTGCGCATCGACTCGACGCTAACGGCATAGGCATTGCCAAGCGCATGTTGCAATGCCGGCTTCGTGCGCTCGGCGCACGTGCGAATATCGTCTGCGGGACGCGTCAGCAAACGTAGCGTCGTGAGTCTTTCGGCTAGCGCCTCAGGCGAGCGATAAAGACGCAAAACGGCCTCCAGCGCCGCTAGCGTGAGCTTGCCGACGCGCAGCGCGCGCTTGAGTGGATGTCGCTTGATCTTCGCGATGAGATCGGCACTGCCGACGATCAACCCCGCTTGCGGTCCGCCAAGCAGCTTGTCGCCGCTGAACGTGACCACATCGGCGCCGCTCGCGAGTGTTTCTCGCACGGTCGGCTCGCGCGGCAAGCCCCATTTCGCCAGATCGACGAGCGTGCCGCTGCCGAGATCGACCACGACGGGCACACCCTGTGCGTGCGCAACCGGCACAAGCTCGGCAAGCGCGACCGACTTCGCAAACCCGCTGATCGCATAGTTGCTGCAATGGACTTTCATCGCAAGTGCGGTACGCGGGCCGAGCGCTTGTTCATAGTCGGCGAGATGCGTGCGATTCGTCGTACCGACTTCGCGCAGCTTCGCGCCGGCGCCGGTCATGATGTCAGGAATGCGAAACGATCCGCCTATTTCGACCAGCTCGCCGCGCGACACGATGACTTCCTTTTTCGATGCCAGTGCCGACAGCACGAGCAGCACCGCAGCCGCGTTGTTGTTCACGACCGTGGCGGCTTGCGCGCCGGTGAGCTCGCGAAGCAAACCGGCAACGATGTCGTCGCGCTCGCCGCGCTGTCCCCTCGCCAAATCGAACTCTAAATTGACCGGCTGCGAGAGCGCGGCGACGACGGCTCGCACCGCATCGTCGGGCAACAGCGCGCGCCCGAGATTCGTGTGCAGCACCGTGCCCGTCAAGTTGAATACGGGGCGCAAGCCGCTTTGCGCATCGGCGGCGAGCACGCGCGCGAGGTGTGCCGCGATTTGCTCTACCGCGGGTGGATCATCCAGCGCTCCGCTCGCCAGCGTTTGACGGCGCCAGTCATCAAGCGTCATTCGCACGGCTTCGATGACAAGCGTACGGCCGTATTCGTCGATGAGCGGCGCGACATCCGCGCGCACCATCACTCGCTCGACCGAGGGCAAGCGTGCAAGTCGCGAGTGTCTTTCGTTCGTGGCGCCTTCGGCAGCGCTTTCGCGCAAGGGTTCTTGCGACTCGGAGCCGCCCGTCGCCGCAGGGGACTTGGTTCCAGGCGTCAATGCGCTCATGCTAGGTGTCGACCTCATCAGCCTGCGACTGCGGCCACAAGAGCGGGTTCGGCGATGCGCGCCGATAGCCCGCCTCACTCATCAACAGATCGAGCGTGAGGCTTGCCAGATCGTCGGCAAGTGGCTCGAAATCGTAGTCCTTCTCTTGATAGCCGATCTTGCGATACGTATGGCACGCGTCGCACGATTCGGCCTTGAGCACATCCCCGCCGCCTTCGATGCCGTGATACGCGATGCCCTTCGTCGAGTCGCAATGCGAGCACTTGACGCGCACCATATGCCACTCGGTGGCACACAGGCCGCATTGCAGGAAGCGATAGCCCTGGTACTGCCCGCCGATGCGCACCACGCTGGCAACGGGCAATGATCCGCACACGGGACAAAGCCCGGGTGTGTCGAGATACGGGACATCGCGCACAGCGAGCCGGCAGGCGATGTCGGTCCACACCACTTGCAACGCGGCCATGAGAAACGGAGCCGTAGCGGGGTCGACTTCGGCGAGGCGCAAGGCGAGTACGGGGTCAGCAGCGCGCTCGAGTTCATCGTCGCGCATTGTGCGCAATGCATCGAGCAGCTTGCCGAGCATCGGCGATACCGCGCCCGCTGCATCGATATGGTCGGCAAGCCGGCGCAGCACCTCGCGCCAAAGAGGATCGCGCTCGGGGGTCTGCGCGTTAGCCAACGGCATGCTATGCACTTGCGCCTGTTCGATCGCCGCGGGTGCGAGGCCGTCGGAAGAATAGCTTGTTAGCGTCTGGTGCTGGGCGTCGACTAGCGTTGCCATCAAGCGCAGATAGCCCGCAATGGAATTGTTGTCCGCGAGCTTGCGCAAGCGCGCCGCGCGCGCGGCAAACACGGTTGCGCGCTCCGGCAGGCGGATGCGCGGAATGGCGGTTTGATCGAGCGCTTCGATTTCTCCAGGCTGCAGGATTCGCTGAATCACGGCTCACCTCGAACGCGAAAGCGACGGCGACTTTTCGGCGGGGACGCCTGGCGCCAAGTCGAATTGCTACCGTTGTATGACAAAACGCGTCAATCGTAAATCTGCGGTTTACACTGCCATGGTTTGCGAGTTTTCTCTGCGCTCGACGTCACGCTGCGCGCGTCGGTGAGAAGCTGCATTCGCGAGTGCGACCTCTAGCCATTCGAGACGTATTGACTGCCATCGCAAGCTCGGCATCGGCTGCAAAGGCATCGGCCAAAACGTGTGGACGGTTCCCGTCCTTCGAGCGGATATAAGTTTCGATGGCGTTGCGCAAGGATGTCATGGGCATGTGCTCCGCGTGTCGCTAACGACGGGAAGCGTGAGTCTTGTCTGTACGATCTAGGCTGCCCCGTTGGCGACATCATGAACCGCCGCAGACCGGAGTTTCAGGCGATCGTGTCATCTTGCCGCTTTCTCACCGGGTACGATTCTATCGACGCTGTAGACGACCATTCCTTGCATCGGGTCGATTGGCGCTTCCCATGGCCGCGCGGCAATGGCGCGCATCGCATCCTCATAGCCCGCCCGCAGGCGGGCAGCAAGACCGGCTGGGGTGAAATCAATGTCCTTCAGTTGATCATCCCCGTCAAGCCGAGGGGCGGCGAGTTTGATCAAACGCATGGTGGTGTCGCAGCCCCAGGCGGCGAGGTTCCTGACCTCAGCCGTAGCACGCTCGGATTCCGGCAGGCGCTTGACCAGTTCGCGGATCACATGGCGCATGCGGTGTATCTGCTGCTGACGCGCGATATGACTATCGGTGCGGCTGGCGTACTGGATGTCTTTTTGTCGCTCCGACACCTGCCAGATGCTTTCAGGCTCGGGGCCGGTCGGGTTCCACATCTGCACCGAGAAGATGACCGAGCTCGTGCGAGGGTTATCGTCCATCACCACCTCTACCGGTGTATTGGAATAGATGCCGCCGTCCCAATAGGGCTCGCCGTCAATCCGCACCGCGGGGAAGGCGGGCGGCAGCGCACCCGAACTCAGTACGTGCTCGACTGTCAGGCGCTGATCGCGCGAGTCGAAATAGCGCATGGTGCCCGTGCATGCGCTCACTGCTCCGACCGTCAAGCGCGGATGCCCGGCGTTCAGCAATTCGAAGTCGACCAGGGAGGTGAGCGTCTCGCGAAGCGGCGCCATCAGGTAATAGGACGCACGGTCCACGCCCAACGGAGCCAGCGGGCCGAGCCAGGAAGCCGGATTGGGCTGAAAAAATCCTGCTACGCCATGGGCGATTGTCGTCAGTTGTCCCAATGTTTTGTTCCAACCGGGCCATGCGAGAGGGACCACGTCCAGGCGTGTCTGATTGCTCACCTGGTTCCAGAACTCCAATAATCGTTGATAGCGGCGCTCCGGTGGGTTCCCGACTATCAGCGCTGCATTGATCGCGCCGATGGAGGTGCCGATAACCCAGTCCGGCTGTATACCGGATTCATTCATCGCCTCGTAGACGCCGAGCTGGTAGGCACCCAACGCGCCGCCTCCCTGAAATACGAGGACGACTTGCCCTGGCAATTCCATTCGTTCTGGCTGGGTTCCAGTCATCGCTTGACCTCGTTGATTCGTCGCTATGGCCGTCTTATCGATTTTTGTAGTCGTGCAGCACACGGCCATAAGGCAGCGTAAGGTCAGCGATGAAGTGCAAAGCCCCGACGACTCGCTTTACCGGCAGGTCTGCAACCGGTGCATTGACATGAGGCACGAGATGCAGCCGCGCCGGGCCGGACCAACCGCCCTTGACTTGAATGTCCGTGAGGTTGTAGCCGACCAGTTGCGCGATTCCCAAGCTGCCATCGACCTCGGGGATCAACTTCAGATTGACCTGGGTCTTGCTCATCTTGTCGATGATGGAAGCCGACGAACAGGCTTTGCGGCCTTCCACGTCGTAGAGCAGATGTTGATGCTTGTATCCCATGGTGCCTATCGCCACCAGCACACCGGCATACTCCAGGGTACCGGTGAGCGTGTCGTGCACGATCGTGAGCCTGGGCTTTGCATGCTTTTTCGGAAAACCCCAGATCTCGCGGCCGCCCGCAATCGGCGGCTCGTCATCCAGATACATCTGTGCAGTGAAACTGACGTGCTCGCCCTCGAACAGCGCGGGAATGACCAGGCCGGATTCTGTGTAATCGCCGAAGCCAGAGGAATCCGGCATGCGAATGCATTCATACATCACCGTACCGCTGCCGTCAGGTTCCAACGGCTCCGGCAGCGCGGAACGAATGAGTTCCGGGTCAGATTCGTAGATAATCATCAGGTATTCGCGATCAATAAAGCGATAGGGGCCTCGCGGATATGATGGCGACGCCAGCGGCATCGACGGCAGGTTCAGTATGTCCTCGGCTTTCATGATCAGGCTTTTCCAATATTTATCCAGATGGGTTCGTGAACGAGTTCCGGCGTGACATTGCGCGCTCGGCTCCATTGCAAGCCATAGTCCAGCACCGCAGCATTCATGGCACCGCAGACCATAGTAGAAATCTAGGTAGGTGCCCAGGCTGGCCTTGGGCGCGCACACGGGGTCGCAGAATGCCACCGATCGCGCCCCGGGTGGACGCGCCGTGCGTGCCGCCACCTTGCAAAGCTACTGTGATCGGCTTCAACAAGGCCCCGCCATCGTCGCGTGTCTTGACATCCATATCACCTCCGCAGTGCTGGGTCCGGCCGTTTTTCAATTCCAGCGTCGTAGCCGTGATCGGGGCGGCCTCGGAACCGAGCAATACCGCAAGCATCCCCCGTCCTGAATGCGCTGATTCAGTGTAGGCGATCAGCGCGTTTTCACCTACCGCCGCATAAGGCCGACGAATGGCCGTTCTTGGGCGCTACTCGGACGTGGCGACGCTGCGCTCGAGTCAAGGCATCGAGGAGCCTTTGTTGCCACCCCAGTACGACGTGCGGCTGAGTCACTTGGGTACCAATGGGTTCGTCCTGACGGGGCTCGATATACAAGGTGCTGTCGGGGTCGCGCAGTCGTGGTGGTGCAGGCCCATTTAAGGAACGATGTGCGATCATCAGCGTCTGTAATTTCGGCACACGGAAACGACATCAACTTTCGCGCGGTATTCGGCGCTAGTCCGTTTACCTGCGAGTGGCGTGCCGAGGTCTACAAGGAGCATGCGGCGCCGATCGTGCTTTGCGACGACGAAGGCCGCCGGGTGGCTCGGCTGGCCACATTCGGGATGGTGCCGCGTAAGCACATTAGGAGATCGCTCGGTTGTAGCAGCAATTCCACGCCGCCTGGCACCGTCACGTGGCGAAACCGAGCAGCCTTGCCATCGGCCGGCACGCCGATCGCAAATGGTGGCGAAAAGTCGGTGCGAAAGTAGAGAGCGCCTTTCAACTCGATGGTGTCCAGGATATCGCTCAAGACGTCTTTCATCGAAATCACTCAGTGCTGGCGAATCGGCTTAGGGTGTTTTTTGACCTTGACCAATGCCGGAACGCGGTCGGATCCATGCCGTGCAACTTTCCGAACGCCTGCGAGAAGTTGCTTCGACTCGAGAGCCCTACTGCCCTGGCGACTTCGGAAACCTGTAGCGTGGTGGTTGCCAGAAGCTCGGCCGCTTTGCGAAGCCTCACGACCTTCAACAGGGCCATCGGTGGTTGGCCAACAGCAGTTTCGAACCGGGCAGCAAACGCCGATCGACTCATTCCAGCGATATCGGCGAGCCGCTGCACGGACAACGCCGATTGAGGGCGCTCGAAAATAGCCTCGAGTGCGCGAGAGAGGCGTTGGTCAGCAATGCCGACCGTCCAGGGCAACTCGGCCCCGCCTTGGTCGATTTGACGCCTGAGCACCATCACAAGGCACTGCTTGAGCAGCGCTTCCACGAGCACCCTCGATCCGAGCCCGGGCCGGGCGCATTCTGCCAATAGCAGAACGAACTGATCCCGCAAGCCTGATGGCCCTTCAAATCGCGCGACGAGCGGACGGGTCATTGTTCTGAACGGATCGACCCCGGTGCCGGTATCGAAATTCAATTCACCACATGCCGTAGCGACACCCTCGCTACCTTCGCCGACCCTGACAGTCGGGACCGTCTCACGCGAAGACCAGACGCCCAGACGTTCACGATCGACCATATTTGCCGGCGACGAATTCGCACTCTCGATCCGATAGGAGATACCCGGGGGCAGCATCACGAAACTGTTCGAGTTCAGTTCAATGCGTTCGGCATCTTGCACCACCAACGCACCGCTTCCCGCCATGCAGTAGTGAAGGCTGGCAGTCTTGCAGGCATCGAAGCACACGCTCCAGCCGTCCCGTATGTCGCAGAGCGTGAAATTGGCCACGCCGATGTCGAAAGCGGCCAGAAGGTGGTCAAGGTTGAGATGAATTGCTGGGGGATGTTGAGTCATTGGACGGATTGGAACCGAATCGAGACCACA
>DASZGN010000061.1:0-7028 GCA_035938775.1 Trinickia sp. | reverse complement strand
CGCGACGGCGCGCGCCTTCGCCTCGGCGAGCCGCAACGCGGTGGCGGCGGGCATCTCGCCGGCGTGCGGCGATTCGTCGATCGAAGGCACGGCGACGTCAAACGGAATGCGCAGCCGCTCGAGCAGCTGGCGGCGGTACGGCGAGCTGGACGCGAGGATCAGCCGCGGCTGGAGTGCGGGGGAATCATGCATGGAGAAAAGCGCAAGAAAATGGTGACGGAGCGGCGCGCCGGGTGTTTTGCGACAGCACCTTAAGTGTTTGACTCGAAACACTAAAACGGATATAGTTTTCGGCTTTTCACGGTGTGTCTGGTCCGCTGAACGGTGGGGTTGCCCAATCGGCTGCGCGTTAAGGCGTGAAACAAAGCGTGAAACCGCGCGCGGCGAACCGTGGGGATTATGCGGCGCGAGCCGTCGGCGAAACTTGAGCGAGGAGCGAGATCATGTCTCAACATCCTGGCAAGACTGGCGGCTCGATCGATCCGCATGAATTCGATGTCTTCGAATTTGCGCGCAATGGTCGGCAGTCCGCGGGTGCAATCCGCGTCGCGCAACTGCCGCGCATGTTAAACGAAGTCCCGGCCGACGCGCCAGATCGCGATACCGCATTCACGTGGCAGACGGAAGGCTCGACGCAGCCGGAATTGCAGGACGACGGCACGGAAGGCGCGCAGCCTTACTTGCGGCTCGCGGTGCATGGCTCGGCGTGGCTGGAATGCCAGCGTTGCCTGACGCCGTACGAGCAGGCGTTCGATATCGACGCCATCTATCGGCTCGTCGCCACGGAAGAGGAAGCGGACGAATTTCCGCTCGACGAAGATGAAATCGACGTGATCGTAGGCTCTCGCCAGTTCGATCTCATCGATCTGATCGAAGAGGAATTGCTGCTGGCATTGCCGCTCGTGCCGAAGCACCACGTGTGTCCGCAGGTGCACGAGAGCCTGATCTCGGGGGGCGGCGACGCCGAAGACGATGTCGGCGCTTGGGATGATGCTTCGGCCGGCGAGGGCGCAGCG
The DNA here is from genome assembly GCA_035938775.1 of Trinickia sp. Classification (GTDB taxonomy): domain Bacteria; phylum Pseudomonadota; class Gammaproteobacteria; order Burkholderiales; family Burkholderiaceae; genus Trinickia. Next base: position 6,012 of record DASZGN010000061.1, on the reverse strand, counting down.
GGTGGCGAAGTGGGTGGCAAATCGGACAAGCCGAATCCATTCGCCGCGCTCGAGTCATTGAAGCGCGGCGAGGACGGCAAGAAGCATTGAATCGTTGCATGTGTAGCGCGATGCGGCGCGCCGGCCGTTTGGCCGATGGCGTTTCGCCAATCGTGCTGTGTTAGAATCCAAAAAATTTTGAGGAGTTATCATGGCAGTTCAGCAAAACAAGAAGTCGCCGTCGAAGCGCGGCATGCACCGCTCGCACGATTTCCTGAACGCAGCGCCGCTGGCCGTCGAGCCGAGCACCGGCGAAGTGCACCTGCGTCACCACATCAGCCCGAATGGCTACTACCGCGGCAAGAAAGTCGTCAAGACGAAGAACGACTAATCGCACCAGGCGCGCGGCGCTGGCGCCGTGCGCGGCGAGCGGCTTGCCTGACATCTCCCCGGCTCGGCAAAAACGCGGCATTCAACTGCCGCTTTTTTGTGCCTGAAATTCGTCGCAGTCCATGATCATAAAGCTCACGATAGATTGCATGGGAGGCGACCACGGCCCGTCCGTGACCGTTCCCGCTGCCGTCAGCTTCGTTCGCGCGCATGAGCAAGCGCATCTGGTGCTCGTCGGCGCCGAAGATGCGATCCGTGCTCAACTGAAAAAGTGCAAGGCGCTGGATCATCCGGCGCTTTCGGTGGTGCCTGCATCCGAGGTCGTCGCAATGGACGATCCGGTTGAGGTCGCGCTGCGCAGGAAAAAAGACTCGTCGATGCGCGTCGCCCTGAACCTCGTCAAGGAGGGGGAGGCGCAGGCCTGTATTTCGGCCGGCAACACCGGCGCGCTGATGGCCGTCTCCCGCTACGTGCTGAAGACGCTTCCCGGCATCGAGCGCCCGGCAATCGCGTCGGCGCTGCCGAATTCGAACGGCTATACGATGATGCTCGACCTCGGCGCGAACGTCGATTGCGAGCCGCAGCATTTGCTGCAATTCGCCGAAATGGGCCATGCGCTCGTGTCGGCGCTCGAGGGCAAGGAGCGTCCGACGATCGGCCTGCTCAACATCGGCGAAGAAGTCATCAAGGGCAACGAAACGATCAAGCGCGCGGGCGAGCTCCTGCGGGCGAGCACGCTTAACTTTCGTGGCAATGTCGAGGGCAACGACATCTACAAGGGCACGACCGATGTGATCGTCTGCGACGGTTTCGTCGGCAACGTCGCGCTGAAAACGTCGGAAGGATTGGCCCAGATGCTCTCGGAAATCATTCGCGAGGAATTCGGCCGCTCGCCTCTCACCAAGCTGATGGCGTTCCTTGCGCTGCCCGTGCTGATGCGCTTCAAGAAGCGCGTCGACCATCGCCAATACAACGGCGCCGCGCTGCTCGGCCTGCGCGGCCTCGTCATCAAAAGCCACGGCTCCGCGGACGCCTACGCGTTTGAGTGGGCTATCAAACGCGGGTATGATGCCGTCAAAAATGGCGTCCTCGAACGCCTTACGCGCGCGATGGCAGATAACGCCTACCCCCTCGAGCAAGCCGCGCGCGAAACCGGGGGTGCCGGTCATGCCAACCCAGTCGGCCGGCGCGCCGAGCCCTTCGCTGGGGTTTCTTCGAAAGCATAATGGCCCAATCGAAAATTTATTCTCGTGTGCTCGGCACAGGCAGCTATCTGCCGCCCGGCCGTGTCACCAATCAGGAGTTGGCGGATCGTCTCGCCCAGCGAGGTGTTGAAACCAGCGACGAGTGGATCTTGTCCCGCACGGGTATTCAAGCGCGCCACTTCGCCGAGCCCGACGTGACGACGAGCGATCTCGCGCTCTTCGCATCGCAACGTGCGATCGAGGCCGCGGGTATCGATCCCCAATCGATCGATCTCATCGTCGTTGCCACGTCCACGCCCGATTTCGTGTTTCCCAGCACGGCGTGCCTTTTGCAGAACAAGCTGCAAATCAAGAACAACGGCGCGGCATTCGACATTCAAGCCGTGTGCTCGGGCTTCGCCTACGCGGTGGCGACGGTGGACAGCCTGATTCGCAGCGGCCAGCATCGCACCGCGCTCGTCGTCGGCGCGGAGACGTTCTCGCGCATTCTCGATTTCAACGACCGCACCACCTGCGTCCTGTTCGGCGACGGCGCCGGCGCCGTGATCCTCCAGGCGTCCGATGAGCCGGGTGTGCTCGCGAGCGCCATGCACGCGGACGGCAGTCATGCCGACATTCTCTGCACGCCGGGCCACGTGAACGGCGGCGTCGTGGCGGGCAGCGCATTTCTGCACATGGACGGGCAAGCGGTCTTCAAGCTCGCGGTCAACGTGCTCGAGAAGGTGGCGCTCGAGGCGCTCCAAAAGGCCGATCTGTCGCCCGGCCAGGTCGATTGGCTGATTCCGCACCAAGCCAACATCCGTATCATGACGAGCACATGCCGCAAGCTTGGCCTGCCGCAGGAGCGGATGGTGGTCACGGTTGGCGAGCATGGCAATACGTCGGCGGCGTCCATTCCGCTTGCGCTCGACGTCGCCGTACGTGACGGGCGTGTCCAGCGTGGCCAGAACGTGCTGATCGAAGGCGTCGGCGGCGGCTTCACTTGGGGCGCGTCGGTCATCCGCTATTAACGATGCTCCAGGCAGTGAGCGGCTCGCTGGGCGCATGGGGCGCATCGCGCGCGTGCGCGCCTGGCGCTTGACTTCATATTTGGGGACTACATGAAATTTGCGTTCGTTTTTCCGGGGCAAGGCTCGCAAGCGGTCGGTATGCTGAACGCGTTCGCCGATCGCGCGGTGGTGCGCGAGACGCTCCAGGAAGCGTCCGACGCGCTTGGCCAAGATATCGGCAAGCTGATCGCCGAGGGCCCGGCGGAAGAACTGAATCTCACCACCAATACCCAGCCCGTGATGCTTACCGCGGCCTATGCGGTTTATCGCGCATGGCGCGACGCGGGCGGCCCCGCGCCGTCGATCGTCGCCGGCCATAGTCTCGGCGAGTACACGGCGCTCGTCGCCGCAGGCGCGCTCGCGTTTCACGATGCCGTGCCGCTCGTGCGCTTTCGTGCGCAGGCGATGCAGACGGCCGTGCCGGTCGGCGTCGGCGGCATGGCTGCGATTCTCGGCCTCGACGACGACACCGTCCGCGCCGTCTGCTCGGAAGCGGGGAGCGCAGGTTTGGGCGTCGTGGAGGCGGTCAATTTCAATGCGCCCGCGCAGGTCGTAATCGCGGGACACAGGGAAGCGGTCGAGAAGGCTTGCGAGATTGCGAAGGGGAAGGGCGCGAAGCGCGCGCTCCCGCTGCAGGTGTCGGCGCCGTTCCATTCGTCGCTGCTGAAGCCTGCTTCGGACCAGTTGCGCGACTATCTCGCGGGCATCGAAGTAAGCGTGCCGCAAATCCCGATCGTCAATAACGTCGATGTCGCGACGGTGCTCGAGCCGGCCGCGATCAAGGATGCGCTCGTGCGCCAGGCGGCGGGCCCCGTGCGTTGGGTCGAATGCGTACAGGCGATCACAAAGGCCGGCGTGTCGCATGTGATCGAATGCGGGCCGGGCAAAGTGCTGGCCGGCCTCACGAAACGCATCGACGGCAATCTCGTCGGCGGCGCGATCACCGATCCGGCATCACTCGATGAAATGTTGAAGGTCGTTGCCGGGGCGTAAGCGGCATCGAACGTACTCAAAGGCTGCAAACGGCAATGGGTCCGCTTCGGGAGTCCATGGCGCGGACCATTCGGACACTTTATGGAAAAAGCACTCGATAAACAGATTGCGCTCGTCACGGGCGCTTCGCGCGGCATCGGCCGAGCCATTGCGCTCGAACTCGCGCGGCAGGGCGCGACCGTGATCGGCACGGCGACAAGCGAAACGGGCGCCAAGGGTATCGATGACGCGCTTGGCGCGCACGGGCTCGCGGGGCGCGGCGTCGTACTCGACGTCAACGACGCGCTAGCGGTCGATGCGCTCATCGATGCGACGGTCAAGGAGTTCGGCGCGCTCAACGTGCTCGTCAACAATGCGGGCATCACGCAGGACCAACTGGCGATGCGCATGAAGGACGAGGACTGGGACGCGGTCGTCGACACGAATCTGAAGGCCGTTTTCCGTCTCTCGCGCGCGGTGCTGCGCCCGATGATGAAGGCACGCGGCGGACGCATCATCAACATCACGTCGGTGGTGGGCTCGACAGGCAACCCTGGGCAAGTCAACTACGCGGCGGCCAAGGCGGGCGTTGCGGGCATGACGCGTGCGCTGGCTCGGGAGATCGGCAGCCGCGGCATCACGGTCAATTGCGTCGCGCCCGGTTTCATCGAAACGGACATGACAAAGGTGCTGCCCGACGAGCAGCAGGCGGCGCTCAAGGCGCAGATTCCGCTTGGCCGCCTCGGCAGCCCTGAGGATATTGCGCACGCCGTCGCGTTCCTTGCATCGCCGCACGCTGGATATGTCACCGGCACGACGCTGCATGTGAACGGCGGCATGTTCATGTCGTAACGAAATTCGTTTACTATCCGCGCCTTGGTGCATTTGCCGCAAACAAACACCCTGGCGCAAGCCTTAGCACGAATCCTGAGCGCGCTTTTTTGCAGATGCAAACCTGATAAAATGCGCGCACTTGCATTTTTGAACTTCTTTCCCTCGGAGGGGTAATGGACAACATCGAACAGCGCGTCAAGAAGATCGTCGCGGAACAACTGGGCGTCGCTGAAGCTGAAATCAAAAACGAAGCCTCGTTCGTGAACGACCTCGGCGCGGACTCGCTCGACACCGTTGAACTCGTGATGGCGCTGGAAGACGAGTTCGGCATGGAAATTCCGGATGAAGAAGCCGAGAAGATCACGACGGTTCAGCAAGCGATCGATTACGCTCGCGCGAACGTCAAGGCGTAACGCCTTCGCGCATTCATTGCTGCGCTAGCTGCGTTTGACGGGCTTTCACGTCGGATGCCGACGCTGGTGCCGGATTCATAGCCACAGGGCTCACAGGGCAAGTTCCTGGGGTCGCTGTGGCTTTTGCTTTTTGTCAATTTATGGAAAAGGGGTTACCGTGAGCCGCCGCCGTGTTGTGGTTACAGGCCTTGGGCTGGTATCGCCTGTCGGCAATAACGTTGCCGACGGCTGGGCCAATCTGGTGGCCGGAAAGTCCGGCATCGCCAATGTTACGAAGTTCGACGCAACGAATTTTTCGACTCGCTTCGCCGGCGAGGTCAAGGGCTTCAGCATCGAAGACTACATTCCGGCCAAGGAAGCGCGCCATATGGATACGTTCATCCATTACGGCATAGCGGCCGGCATGCAGGCAATGCGCGACAGCGGCCTGGAAGTCACCGAAGCGAATGCCGAGCGTATCGGCGTCGTGGTCGGCTCGGGCATCGGTGGCTTGCCGATGATCGAAGTCACCCAAACCGAGTTGCTCAACCGCGGACCGCGGCGTATTTCACCGTTCTTCGTGCCGGCGTCGATCATCAACATGATCTCCGGCCACCTGTCGATCCAATATGGCTTCAAGGGCCCGAACCTGGCAATCGTGACGGCTTGCACCACGGGTCTTCATTGCATCGGCGAAGCAGCGCGATTGATCGAATACGGCGATGCGGACGTGATGGTCGCGGGCGGTGCCGAATCGACGGTGTCGCCGCTCGGCATCGGCGGTTTCGCGGCAGCGCGCGCATTGTCTCAGCGCAACGATGATCCGGCGACGGCGAGCCGTCCGTGGGACAAAGACCGTGACGGCTTCGTGCTGGGCGAGGGCGCGGGCGTGATGGTGGTCGAAGAATACGAGCATGCGAAGGCGCGCGGTGCGAAGATCTATGCGGAAGTGGCCGGCTACGGGATGAGCGGCGATGCGTATCACATGACCGCACCGCTCGAGGACGGCGACGGCGCCCGCCGCTGCATGCTCGCCGCGCTGCGCAACGCGGGTGTGAATGCCGACGAGGTGAACTACCTCAACGCGCATGGCACGTCGACGCCGCTTGGCGACCTGGCGGAGACCACCGGCATCAAGCGCGCGTTCGGCGATCACGCGAAGCAACTCGTCGTAAACTCGACGAAGTCGAT
>DASZGN010000060.1:0-16790 GCA_035938775.1 Trinickia sp. | reverse complement strand
GTCGGCACAATCGACGCCGTCTGCAAGATGATCGATCGCTGCATCGACGAAGAGCGTGCCGGGGTGCAGGCCACGCAGTGGGGAAATTCAGTCGCCGGTGCTTAAGCGCCTTGACGAAAGTCTGGTTGGGAGGGATCGTTTTTGCGTGATCGTGGTCGATTGGATTTCCAGTCGACTAACGCCGCTTGATCATGCCAACCACCACTCGACGTTCCATGCGCAAACCGCTCACTGCCGCCGCTACGGTCATTGTTGCGATCGTCGTTATCGCGATTGCGGTGTCCTACGCATCGCCTTACCTGGTGCTCGATCGCCTTAAACGCGCGGCGGATGCGCGCGACGTCGTCACGGTCAATCGATATGTCGATTACCCCGCACTGCGCGAAAGCATCAAAGAGCAAGTGACTGAGCTGCTGCGCCGGCGCATGGAGACGCAAGCGACCACGCATCCGTTTGCCGCACTGGGTGCGCTCGTCGGCATGGCGCTCGTCGACCCGCTCGTGGATGCATACACCACGACCGACGGCGTGGCTGCCCTGCTGGACGGCATACCGCCGCGCGGCGAGCCGGGCGAGACGCCACCAACTCGGCAAGAATCGCTCGGAGAGACAGCGTCAGCCGCACCGGCCGACGGTTCGAACGCATCGATGTCGGGGCGGACCGAACGGGTCAAACCGCATACCACGACCAGCTACCGCGGCCCTGATGAATTCGTCATTACCTACGAGCAAGGCGCCGGCAACGCGCGCTACAGCGCCATCCTGCGTCGCAATGGATGGTTTTCGTGGAAATTGGCCGCCGTCGAGCTGAACGAGTGAAACGCGAGCGGCTCGCGCGCCGCGCGAGCCAGCCGCCGATCGCCCACATGAAGTCTCAGCGCTCGCTGCCCTCGGCTGCCGCAGCGGGCGCATGCGCCGAGACCGGCTCCTGCTCGTGGGCCGTGCAAACCGCAACGAGAATGCTGCACGACACGCGATCGAGCAGCGGCGTATTGCCCGAGCCCATCCACCATCGCGACAAACCGCTGCGGGGACGATGTCCGACCACCACCAGATCGACCTTCAGCTCGTTGGCCAGATTGGCGATTTCGTCGATCGGATGGCCGAATGCGAAGTGACCGTGCGCTTGCACGCCGCGCTCGGTCAGCCAGTCCACGCCCTCTTGCAGGATCTCGCGCGCGGCGTCTTCGAAGCGGCCGCACGCCACATCGGTGAGCAGGCCCGCGCTCTGAGCGATGCTCGTCCGCATGTCAACAACCGAGAGCAGATGCGTTTCGGCTTTCAGGTCAAGGGCAAGATCGGCACCGCAGCGCAGCGCCTTGCGCCCTTCGCGCGTGCCGTCGTAGCAAAGCAGAATTTTGTTGTATGTCGCCATCGTGGCCTCCCTGTCCGCGCAGATTGCAGACATTCGTGTAAATCATGATGCGGGTAAATTTGACTTTCAAGGGAAGGAAAACGCCTAGTACGGGGGCGCTCACAGAGCGCCGCACCGCGCGAGTGCACCAACGTGCTGGCGACATGCACCGGTAAAGTGCGAACCGGCGACGTAATAGCATGTGTGGCCCCATCTCGGGTGTGACAGTATGCGGAAGACTCCCGCCGCCTCTATGTTGAACAATGCCATCGAATTCCGCGGAGTGGTGAAGCGCTACGGCGACAAGACGGTCGTCGACGGCTTGTCGTTTCACGTGCGAACCGGCGAGTGCTACGGTTTGCTCGGCCCGAACGGCGCGGGGAAGACGACCACGCTCAAGATGCTGCTGGGCATCGCCGAGCCCGACGCCGGCACCGTCGAGCTGAGCGGCGAGCCCATTCCCGCACGCGCCCGTTTTGCGCGCCAGCGGGTCGGCGTCGTGCCGCAGTTCGATAACCTCGACCCCGATTTCACTGTCCGCGAGAACCTGCTCGTGTTCGGCCGCTACTTCGGCTTGTCCACAAGCAAGACGCGGACCATGGTGCCCGAGCTGCTCGAATTCGCACGGCTCGAGAGCAAGGCTGACGCCCGCGTCGGCGAATTGTCGGGCGGCATGAAGCGGCGCCTCACGCTGGCGCGAGCGCTGATCAACAACCCGGACGTCCTGATCATGGACGAGCCGACGACCGGGCTCGATCCGCAGGCGAGGCACCTGATTTGGGAGCGGCTGCGCTCACTGGTTGCGCGGGGCAAGACGATTCTGCTCACCACGCATTTCATGGAAGAGGCCGAGCGGCTCTGCCATAGGCTGTGCATCATCGAAGAAGGACGCAAGATTGCCGAGGGTGCGCCGAGCGAGCTGATCGCCGCGGAAATTGGCTGCGACGTCATCGAGATCTATGGCACGGCGCCTGCGACATTGCGCGACGAATTGGCGCCGTTCGCGGTGCGCACCGAGATCAGCGGCGAGACGCTCTTTTGCTACGTGCGCGATCCGCAGCCCGTCAACACCCGTCTTGAAGGACGCGCGGGGTTGCGCTATCTGCATCGGCCGGCCAATCTCGAAGATGTTTTCCTGCGGCTTACCGGCCGCGAAATGCAGGATTAGCAAGAACGCACAAGGCGCTGCTGCGCGAGCCCGACCCATCATGGATGCCCAACGTTACGACACCCCCGCCCGTCACCGTAACGCGCGGCCGTTACGCGCAAGCCGCGTGCGCCTCGCGTTGCCGGCCAATGCGACGAACTGGGTGCCTGTCTGGCGCCGCAATTACCTGGTGTGGCGCAAGCTCGCGCTGGCGTCGATGTTCGGCAATCTCGCCGATCCGATGATTTATCTCTTCGGCCTGGGCTTCGGGTTCGGGCTGATGGTGGGGCACGTCGACGGCGTTTCGTACATCGCCTTTCTCGCAGCCGGCACGGTTGCCTCGAGCGTGATGATGTCGGCCAGTTTCGAATCGATGTACTCGGGTTTCTCGCGCATGCATGTGCAGCGCACGTGGGAAGCGATCATGCATACTCCGCTTGTGCTCGGCGACATCGTGGTTGGAGAGATCGTCTGGGCCGCCAGCAAAGCCGTGCTTTCCGGCACCGCGATCATCGTCGTGACGGGCGCGCTCGGCTATGCGCGCTTTCCTTCGCTGCTCCTTGCCATGCCGGTGATCGCGCTGGCGGGCCTCGCGTTCGCGAGCCTCGCGATGATCGTCACTGCGCTCGCGCCCTCGTACGATTTCTTCATGTTCTATCAAACGCTCGTGCTGACGCCGATGCTCTTGCTCTCGGGCGTGTTCTTTCCGCTCGCGCAATTGCCGGTGCCGATGCAGGAGGCCGTGCAGATGCTGCCGCTCGTGCACGCCGTCGAGCTGATCCGCTCGGCGATGCTGGGCCGGCCGCTTGCCGGCGCACTGCTGCACATTGCGGTGCTCGTCGCTTACACGATCGTGCCGTTCCTTGTTTGCGCGGTGCTGTTTCGGCGCCGGATGATGCGCTGATGTCGATGTGGGGCGGCGGCGAGCGCCTACTCCTCGTCGTCGCTCCAGGGAATATCGACATCGGAAAGGAAGGCCACCGTCGCGAGCGGGCGCCCCTCGTGACGGCCGACCTTGCCGTCCGCGCGCTGCCACTCCACGCGAAACACGATGACGGGCGTATCGGCGAGCAGCCACACCTTGCGAAGCTCGTCGGGGTCTGATTCCTCGACGGGGCCGTCGAGCGAAAGGAAGAGCGTCTGCGGCCACACGCCCTTGTCGGGATCGTAGATGCGATCGCCATCGGGGATGGACGTGAACGCTTCGACGCCGATGGTCGCGCAGGCATCGACGACCATCTTCCCAAGCGCGCGCAACAGCGCGGTTGCGCGTGCGGAATTCGCCTGCCGCATCGCCAGATCGCCGCGCGTGAGCGCCTGCTCGAGTTTAGGATTGGTTTTTTGCTTGGCCATTCAGTTTTCCCAGTCTGGTCGATCCGTCTTTCTCGGGTAGCGAAACTCTCACGAGACGAGACGCGCCCCCAATCATCGAATCGTACCATCGGCGCCAGCGCGATCGCATCGACGGCCGCACATTGCAATTTTCGGCGCGGGCAAACAGCGGAAGGCTAGCGGGAATGATTGGGGTGGCTGATGGGACTCGAACCCACGACGACAGGAATCACAATCCTGGACTCTACCAACTGAGCTACAGCCACCACTGAGAGACTATTGCTTGGCTTGCCAAGAACTGGCTTGCCGACGAAGAAGCGAGATTATACAAATAGGATTCGACCTTGCCTAGCCCCTAGTCGATAATTTCCAGCGGCTCGCGCAAATGAGCGCGTGCTTCGTCGAAGATCGACAGATCGGCGGCTGCGAGCCGCTTGTTATCCGACAGCACGCGTCGCCACCCTCGTGCGCCCGCCACGCCGCGATAGAGCCCCAGCGCATGGCGCGTAATCGCACCGAGAAACGTGCCGCGCGCGAGTTCGGTCGCGCAATAAGCGAGAAGCTCCGATTCAATTTGCTCGCGCGTCTTGGCCGGCTGCGTCGAACCGTAAAAGCGCGCATCGACGTCCGCCAGCACGTACGGGTTGTGATAAGCCTCGCGCCCGAGCATTACGCCATCCACATGCCGCAGATGCGTCTCGGCTTCGTCGAGCGTCTTGATGCCGCCGTTGATGATGATCTCGAGCGACGGGAAATCACGCTTCAGCCGGTAGGCGTAGTCGTACTTGAGTGGTGGGATCTCGCGGTTTTCCTTCGGCGACAAGCCCTTCAGAATCGCATTACGCGCATGGACGATGAACACATCGCAGCCGGCGTTGGCGACGGTGCCGACGAAGTCGCGCACGAACGCGTAGTCCTCGACGGCGTCGACGCCAATGCGATGCTTGACCGTCACGGGAACCGTCACCGCATCGCGCATCGCCTTCACGCAATCGGCCACGAGCTGCGGCTCGTTCATCAGGCACGCGCCGAATGCGCCACGTTGCACGCGCTCGGACGGACAACCGCAGTTCAGGTTGATCTCGTCGTAACCCCATTGCTCGCCGAGCTTGGCCGAGCGCGCGAGATCGTCGGGCTCGCTGCCGCCCAGCTGCAAGGCGACGGGCGCTTCCTCGGGCGTGAACGCCAAGTGGCGCGCCACGTCGCCGTACAGCAGCGCGCCCGTTGTTACCATCTCTGTATAGAGCCACGTATCGCGTGAGATCACGCGATGGAAAAAGCGGCAATGGCGGTCGGTCCAGTCCATCATCGGCGCAACGGAGATGCGGCGTGGACTGGGGTGCGGAATTAACGACATGGCAGGGCAGGCAACGGAAACGTGCGCAATTTTACCGCAAGGAAGCTGCCGCACCTTGGGGCGCGGCCCGTCGACGTGAAACGCGGCATGTTGCTCACCCTGCTCTCGGCTCGAGCGCTAGCTCTGCGCACACACGCCGCCGGACTCGGGTAGTCGATCTCAACCCAAAGCACGCCACAAAAAATCCAGCGGCTAGAATGGAGGCCGCGCAAAGCCGCCGGGCACAATCACCCGCCCATGCCCATGATGTCGCGCGCCTGACCACACAAGGAGCCCTGCCGATGAGCGGCGGATCATCCCGTCATTACGTCACCGGACGCATCGCCGTATTCATGCTGCTGTCGATGCTCGCAGGATGCAGCGCCCTTTTCGGGCCGCGCCCCGCGCCCACGACGGAGCAGGCAGCCCCGGCGTCTGAACCGGTGCCCGAGGAGGCACCCGCGCCGGCGTCCGAACCCGCCGCCTCGCAGCCCGAAGCCGTTGCCCCACGCGAAGCGCCCGAAACGAGGCGCGTACCACCGAAGCCGGTTTATCGGCCCACGCCGAAGCCCCACCCCGCGCCGCCGCCCCCGCAGCCCCCGGCGGCGCCCATCGTGCCACCGCCGATCGTCGCGACGCGCCTTCTTTCATCGAACGACACGCACGCGCTGCTCGATGCCCACGTGCAACGCCCTGACGGCAAAGTCATCGGCCGCGCAATCGACATGTTCGTCGACGCGAGCGGCAAGCCGCGCGAAATGCTGGTCAACTTGACGGGCTTCATGGGTATCGGCGATCGCAAGGTCCGCTTTCCCTGGAACGATTTCACGTTCAACGCCTCGGCGAGAAAAGCCTCGATCACCCTCGCGATTCCGCCCGGGCAGCCGCCGGCAGCCGAATCGTCGAAGGCGAAAGCCGCGCATTCGGAGGGCAAGCGCGGCGCCGACGCACAGCCCCTCTTACGCCTGATCGATGCGACCGTCGAGCGCGGCAACGGCACGCGCGTCGGGCGTGTGATCGATGTGCTGATTGACAACCACGGACAGCCGCAGGCAGCCGTGCTCGATGTCGGCAGCCTGATTAACGAGCGGCGCGGCATCGCGGCCGACTGGTCGGCGTTGCGCTTCGTCCAGAAAGACAACGCGATCGAGCTGCAAACGGAGCTGTCCGACGCGCAGATCAATGCGGCGCCTTTGTACGTGTCCGACCAACCGGTACGCGCCGTCTCGCCTGCCACACCGGTGGCGCCCGCATCGGCGCCCGCATCGGCGCCCGCATCGGCGGCCGGCGTGGCGTCCGGCGTGGCGTCTGGCTCGCAGCCCTCACGGTGACGATCGCGGATGGCAACCATACGAAGTCTTCGCGCGCTCGACTGGCTCAACTTCTTTCTGGCCAACGTGCAGACAGGGTTCGGCCCGTTCATCGCTTCCTATCTGACGTCGAACAAGTGGACGCAGGGCGAAATCGGCATCGCGCTCAGCGTCGGCACGGCCACCGCGATGCTCAGTCAGGTGCCGGCGGGCGCGCTGATCGATTCGCTGCGCAACAAGAAAGCAGCGGCCGCCGCCGCGATTTTTGCGATCGCCGCTTGCGCGTTGCTGCTTGCGGCCAGCCCCACACTCTTGCCCGTGCTCGCGGCGGAGGTCTTTCACGGTTTCGCGAGCTGCATGCTCACGCCGGTGATCGCGGCGATTTCACTTGCGCTCGTCGGCCGTCATGGGCTCGGGGACCGGCTCGGGCGCAACGCGCGCTTCGCCTCGATCGGCAGTGCCGTGGCAGCCGCGCTGATGGGCGCGTTCGGCGAGTATTCATCGGCCCGCTCCGTGTTCTGGCTAACCGCTGCGCTCACCCTGCCGGCGATCTTGGCCCTCTCGATGATCGAGCACCCCGGCCGCATCGCGCCTGGCGCGCCGGCGCCCGAAGAGCGCGAGGGCATCAGCGGTCTGCTGCGCGACAAGCGCGTGCTGATCTTTGCCGCCTGCATCGCGCTCTTCCATTTGTCGAATGCCGCGATGCTCAATCTCGCGGCGGGCGAAGTAACGACGCACATGAGCGATAACGTGCAACTCGTCATCGCCGCTTGCATCATCGTCCCGCAGATGGTCGTGGCAGCGCTGTCGCCTTGGGTGGGAAGAACGGCCGAGCGTTGGGGCCGGCGCCCGCTCTTGCTCTTCGGCTTTGCCGCACTGCCTGTGCGGGCCCTGCTTTTCGCGGGCGTCTCGAGCCCTTATCTGCTCGTGCCTGTGCAGATGTTCGACGGGATCAGCGCCGCTGTGTTCGGCGTGATGCTGCCGCTCATCGCGGCGGACGTGGCCGGCGACAAGGGACACTACAACCTGTGTATCGGCTTTTTCGGGCTGACGGCGGGTATCGGCGCGACGCTGAGCACGCTCGCCGCGGGGTTCATCGCCGACCGCTTCGGCAATACGATCAGCTTCGTTTTCCTCGCCGCCGCGGGCGCGCTGGCGGTGCTGCTCGTGTGGGCCGCGCTGCCGGAGACCCGCGACGCGCCGCAAGCCAAGCCGACCGACGACGCCCGAACACCGACGGCGACATAGCAGCACGAAGCAGATTGGAGCTGCGGCGCGACATAAACAGAAATACGAGCGCCGTGACGCGCTGCGCGATGTAGCCCGCTTTAGCGGGCAAGCTCGCGATCGACAGCGGTGCGTGCCGCGTCGAGCGCCGCCTCGGCTGCGTTGCGTTCGGTCGGCCAAACGCTATCGATGCGCACGAGCCGCCAATCGAGCAGCACGGCGCGCCCCTTCAAGACGCGAAAATGTGACTTCACGCCCGTCATCACTTGCTCAACGGCGACCTCGAGATCGAAGCCCTTGTACGACTCAACGTAATCGCCCATGTCGATGCCAGTCGCTTCCATCGCGGCCTCGCTTTTTAGCGCTTACTCCAGTCCCCTGCACAGCTGTCGCGGCGTATGCCGGACAAGCTCGCGATTGCCTCACCGCACCGCACCGCTCGCGTCAATCGCAGTCGCCGGATAAATACTTCCTGCCTTCGCAAGTAATTTCGATGACGCCATTGCCGTTTTCATCGGCGAGACCAGCGCCGAGCAACTCGGCAGCGACCCCCATCGATACGAGCGGCGGCTGCTGGCCGACGCCGACTTCGCTCAAACGCCGCAATGCTTCGACTGCGTCGGGACTCAAGGATTTGGACATGGCCGGCTCCTCTTTCGCTTGGAAGTTCTTGAATCCATCGTAGCACTTTCACCGCGTTTCGCCGCCTGGTGCCGCAAATGCTACGAGACGGGGCCGGCCACTATAATGGCGCTCGTCCTAAAAATCGCGGCGAGCGCTCTCACGCGTGCGCATATGCGCTCCGCATGAGATGCCGCTCGCGTAGCACGCCATGCAAAAAGTCATCTTGCCATTTGTCTGCGGCTTTCTCGCCGCGCTCTTTTTTCACGAAGCCACGCTCGCACTGCTCAATGCCGCGGGCTTCAACGATGCCGGCGGTTTCTCGACCACGCCGTTCGCCCCCCTTGGGCTGCCCGAGTTCATCGCCAATGCGCTCTTGAGCGCAGCCTGTGCCGTGCTGATGGCGTGGCTGCTGCGCGTGTCGCCCGAACGCGCGGCGCCGTGGGTGCAAGCGCTCCTCTTCGGGGGGATCGTGCTGACGGCGGCGCGCGCATTCGTCGTCGACCCGGCGCGCGGCATCTGGCCGAGCGGCAACATGCTGCCGCGTCTTGCGCTCGGGTTCGTGGCAAATGCGGTGTGGGGCTGGGGCGCGCTCGTTTTCATGCGCGCCTTCATGGCGGAGCGGTACGAGGACGCATAGTCGCGCTCACTCGCGTGGCGCGACGTCATCGTTGGCGCTGCTATCAGCCTCGCAGCGCGCGCAGCGGATGCCCGGCGGCCGACCATGGGCTCACGAACATGCGCTCAACGTCGGCGCGCGTCACGTCTTCGATGCGCCCAATTCGCCACGCGGGGCGGTTGTCCTTGTCGATGATGCGCGCGCGCACGCCTTCTATCACATCGCCCGATTCGAAGATCGAGCGCGTGAGATCGAGGTCGCGTCGCAGACACTCGGCCATCGATCCTTCCGCGCGCGCCACCACTTCAAGCGAAACGGCCATCGACAACGGCGAGCACCGCTCGCGCATGATGCCGATCACTTCCTCGGCCCACTCGCGCGCGTGCTCCCTTTGCTCGCTTTGCAGCGACGCGAGAATGGCCGCGACATCGGGCTGCCCGAAGTGCTGATCGATCCATGAGCGCGTGGCCGCGAGCTGCGATTCCTGCGCCTCGTGTGGCGCACGCCCGACGTTGCTGCGCGCCGCGTGCAACACGCGCGCCACCGCATCGTCGCCGTCCCTCAGCGGCTCGCCGGTAAGTGCGTCGATGAGCGCGGGCAAATCGGCATCGTCGAGGTAGGCGTCGGCAAGGCGCGCATAAAGCGCATCGGCCGCGTCGATCGTCGCACCCGTCACCGCCAGATAGCGGCCGATCGCACCGGGCGTACGCGCGAGAAACCAGCTTGCCCCCACATCGGGAAAAAGGCCGATGCGCGTCTCGGGCATTGCCATCTTCGTGGACCCCGTCACGACACGCACTCCTTTCGTGCGATAAGCGCCTTGCGAAATGCCCATGCCGCCGCCCATCACGATGCCGTTCATGAGCGCGATATACGGCTTCTCGTACGTGAAGATCGCGTGGTCGAGCGCGTACTCTTCGATAAAGAAAGCATCGCGCGCGGCGAGGTCGCCGCGGCGCGCGGTTTCGTAGAAATAACGCACGTCGCCGCCCGCGCAAAACGCGCGCGGATGCGGGCTGTGCACGACAACAGCCGCCACGCCGGGATCGCTGCGCCACGCGTCGAGCGCGGCATGCATGGTCCGAATCATCGGAAGAGAAAGCGCGTTGAGCGCTTGGGGGCGATTCAGCTCGATGAAGCCGATGCGATTGCGAATGTAGGTGCGAACTTCGTCGCCGGCGGCAACGAGAGTCGGTTCGGGCGTTGACATGAGCGTGCGGGCAACAAAAGTCGAAAACGCTCAACGGTAACATGCGCGTTCGACAATCGACATGGCGCGCAACGGGATCAACGGATGCACGCCCGATTTTTGCTGCCGCTTCGGTACGCACCGTTATTTCTCCAACGCAAGATTACGAAACCGAGACATGGACAAATACTTTCTGAAAGACAGGGAAGTCTCCGAAGCCGATGCCGCGACGGCATGGTTCGATCACGCGGGAAACCACGGCATCGACATCGCGCGCGCGATCAGCTTGTGGGAGAACGCATCCGACATCGACGGCGACGACAGCCGGCGCGCCGTTGCCCAAGCGGGCATTCGCGTAGAAGTGGATCGGCACTGACGCCGATGCCGGCAGGGCCTGTCGCCCACGCGATCATTCAAGGCGCCTTCATGCGCCAGAACGTACTGAGCACGCCGACCTGGCGACGATCAGCGCGGTGCCGATGGAGGAAATGCGTGCGAATGGCGATGGCGATGGCGATGACGAGCGAGACGTCGCGCGAGCGCTCAGTGCGTCACAGCTTCGCGAGCGCGAGCTTGGCATAGTCGGCGCCGAGCTGCGCGCAAAGCGCCTCGACGACGAGCTCGTGATCGGCGCGCTGCGGCAGGCCGGAAACCGTAACCGAGCCGATCACGCCGACTCCGGCGAGGGTGATCGGAAAGGCGCCGCCGTGCGGCGCGTACTGGGCGACGGGCAAGCCGTGCTTGTCCGCGAGCGTCGTGCCGGCTTGCTGCATGCGCAGACCGATTGCGTAGGAGCTGCGTCGAAAATGCGCGACGACATTGCTCTTGCGCTGGACCCAGGCGACGTTGTCGGGACTCGCTCCTTCGAGCGCGCTGAAAAAAAGCGGCAGGCCGAACGTGCGCACATCGATGGCAAGCGCGAGGCCGCGCGCCATCGCCACCTCATGCAAATGGGCGCCGAGCTGCCAGGCGCGGGCCGCGTCGAAGCGGGGAAAGACGAGCGCATGTTCCTGCTTGGCGATCGTATTCAAATCGTGATCGATATCCATGGCGAAGGAGCGGACAAGAAGTTGCGCCAAAAGAATGCGGCGAAGCGCTCAACGGCGTTGGCCACGATTCTAGCCGACCGGTTATGCATGCAGCATGCCAAGCGCCTGTCCCCCAGTTCCCGGATTCGATCTTTTGCTTGCAAGGCATCCAGGTTTCCCCTATAATCTTTTCTTTCGACGGACGCGGGGTGGAGCAGTCTGGCAGCTCGTCGGGCTCATAACCCGAAGGTCGTAGGTTCAAATCCTACCCCCGCAACCAATGCCGCAAGTCCGCACGAGATTCATCGAAAAGCCCGGTCACCGCGATCGGGCTTTTTCGTTTTTCACACCGTCGCTTGCTTGGTCGCGCAGCAGTACATTACCCCTCCATTTGTCACGCGCTGCTCACGCGCATCGTGCGTGTGCCGGCACATCCGCCAAAGCCGGGCAGCGAGCCCCGTGCCCGGTGGTAAACTCGCACCACTCAGTTCCGCGCGCTCCCCATGAAATTCTGTTCAGTCTGCGGCCACGCGGTAAGCGTGCGCATCCCGCCCGGCGACAATCGCGAACGCTTCGTCTGCGAAAGCTGCGGCACCGTCCATTATCAGAACCCCCGCAATGTCGTCGGCACCGTTCCTGTCTGGGAAGACAAGGTACTGCTGTGCCGCCGCGCGATCGAGCCGCGCTACGGCTACTGGACACTGCCCGCCGGCTTTATGGAAATGGGCGAGACGACGGCCGAAGCGGCGGCGCGCGAGACGCTCGAGGAAGCCGGCGCGCGCGTTGAAGTGCAGCATCTGTTTTCGCTCTTGAACGTGCCGCACGTGCATCAGGTGCATCTGTTCTATCTGGCACGGCTGCTCGATCTCGACGTCGAAGCCGGCGAGGAAAGTCTCGAAGTGCGGCTCTTCGACGAGCATGAAATTCCGTGGGACGACATCGCCTTTCCCACTGTCGGACAGACGCTGCGCTTTTTTTTCGCCGACCGCTCCGCGGGCAGTTACGGCTTGCACACGGGCGACATTTTCCGGTCGCTGCGCGAGAGCTGAGCGTCTCGCGTGAAACCGCATGGTCCCCTGGCTCGGTCCTGAAGACCCGTTCCCGCCTGTCGACCGCGCGCTAGGCGCGGCGAGCGGCGCACCGGGCCTGCTCGCCGCAAGCTCGGAATTGCCGCCGTGGCGGCTTGTGCAAGCCTATCGGCTCGGCATTTTCCCGTGGTACTCCGACGGCCAGCCGGTGCTCTGGTGGAGCCCCGATCCACGCATGGTGCTCGTGCCGGACGAATTCAAGGTCTCGCCATCGTTCAAGAAAACCCTCAAGCGCGTACTGCGCGATGAGCGTTGGGAGATCCGCGTCGACGCCGATTTCGCCGGCGTCATGCGCGCGTGTGCCGATGCCCCTCGGCACGGCCAGCGCGGCACCTGGATCACCCAGGACATCATCGATGCGTACACGTCGCTTCATCGCATCGGCCATGCGCACAGCGTCGAGACATGGTTCGAAAAGAAGCGTGTCGGCGGGCTCTACGGGGTGTCGTTCGGACGGATGTTCTTTGGCGAATCGATGTTCGCCGACGTCACGGACGCCTCCAAAATCGCGCTCGCCGCGCTCGTTGGGCATCTGCGCCGTCACGAAATAGAAATGATAGACTGCCAGCAGAACACGTCGCATCTGGCGTCGCTGGGCGGTCGCGAGATCACCCGCCGGGCGTTCGTCGCGCATGTGTGCGCGGCGGTCGCCGCCGCACCGATTCCTTGGCGCCTCGACAAAACGGCTTTGCTCGATGTCCTGCCGAATGCGGCGTAGCGATCAAGCCCGCTCACGAATTTTTGAAGCGGGCTGATTAATCAGGGACGACGCTACGAGAGCCGCCAATGACTCACCCGAATGAGCTGCCGCTTTCACCGCTTTCCGCGTTGCAATTCTATGCAACCGCCCCATACCCCTGCAGCTACCTGGACGGACGCATCGCGCGCTCGCAAGTTGCCACGCCGAGCCACCTGATCAATTCCGACGTTTATACCGAGCTGGTAAAGGCGGGCTTTCGGCGCTCGGGCGTGTTCACTTATCGCCCCTACTGCGAGGGTTGCCGAGCCTGCGTGCCGGTGCGCGTTCCCGTCGGCGCGTTCAAGCCGAACCGGACGCAGCGGCGCGTCTGGAAAAAGCATGGCGAACTCGTTGCATCGGTTTCGCCGCTGCATTTCGACGAAGATCACTACGCGCTGTACATGCGCTATCAGGCGGCGCGTCATGCGGGCGGCGGAATGGACCGCGACAGCCGAGACCAATACGAGCAGTTCCTGTTGCACAGCCGGATCAATTCTCGCCTTGTCGAATTCCGGGAGCCCCCCGCACCGGTGCCGGGCATCGATACCGTCCCCCCAGGCGCGCTGCGCATGGTCAGCATGATCGACATCCTCGGCGACGGGCTGTCGTCCGTGTACACGTTCTTCGAACCCGACGCGCCGCACACGAGCTACGGCACATACAACATCCTCTGGCAGATCGAGCAGGCGAGAAACCTCGGGCTGCCGCATGTGTATCTGGGCTACTGGATTCGCGAGAGCGCCAAAATGGCCTACAAGTCCAACTTCCAGCCGCTCGAAGGGCTTGTCGACGGCCGCTGGCGGGCGATTACGCCCACGACCAATGCGAGCTTGCCGCCCGTCGATGCCGCGCTGCTGGCAAAAGGGCGCTGACGGTCGCGCGCGTCCAACATTGTGGAGCAGCCCGCCGAATACCGGGTACCACGCGCGAAGCCGCTAAAATAGGCGGTTCTCATTTTCTGCCCCGCGACTCCTTCCGTGCTCAGTTCCCTTTACCCGCTTGTCCGCGCCCAACTCTTTCGCATGGATGCGGAAGATGCCCACCATTTGACACTGCGAGCGCTCGGCGCCGCGGGCCGCACCGGTCTCGCGCGTGTCATCGCGCCACATGTGCCCGATCTGCCGCGCACGGTGATGGGCATTGCCTTTCGCAATCCTGTCGGCCTCGCTGCCGGCCTCGACAAGGATGGCGCATGCATCGACGGCCTCGCCGCCCTCGGCTTCGGCTTCATCGAGGTGGGGACCGTCACGCCGCGTCCGCAGCCGGGCAATCCCCGCCCGCGCATCTTCCGTCTGCCGCAGGCGGGCGCGCTCATCAACCGGATGGGTTTCAACAACGGCGGCGTCGATCAGTTCGTGAAGAACGTGCAGGCCGCGCGCTATCGCGGCCCCCTTGGCTTGAACATCGGCAAGAATGCCGATACGCCGATCGAACGCGCGGCCGAGGACTACCTCTACTGCCTCGAGCGCGTCTACCCGTTCGCGAGCTACGTGACGATCAACATCTCCTCACCGAATACGAAGAACCTGCGTCAACTGCAAGGCGCGAGCGAACTCGACGCGCTCATCGGCGCACTGAAGGACAAGCAGCAGCGCCTCGCCGATCTGCACGGCAAGCTCGTACCGCTCGCGCTGAAGATCGCACCCGATCTCGACGACGAGCAGATCAGGTCGATCGCCGATACGCTGCTGCGCCATCGCATAGAAGGCGTCATCGCCACCAATACGACGTTATCGCGGGCCGCGGTCGCCGGGCTGCCGCATGCCGACGAAGCGGGCGGCCTGTCGGGCAAGCCTGTGTTCGATGCCTCGAACGCCGTTATCTCGAAGCTGCGCGCCCAGCTTGGCGGCGACGTGGCTATCATCGGCGTCGGCGGCATCTCCTCGGGCGCGGATGCGCTTGCGAAGCTCGCGGCGGGCGCGTCGCTCGTGCAGCTTTACACGGGCTTCATCTATCGCGGGCCCGCGCTGGTCGGCGAATGCGTGGAGGCAGTCGCGCGCAGCCAAGCGCCCGGCATATAGAAATAAACAAACGGTATTTATCGGTTGATTGCGCTTTCGCTATCATTGCTTCCCTACTTGAATGCCTACCGGGCAAGGAGACGAACACGATGAAAATTGCGACGCTGAAGAAGATCCTGATGGCCGGCCTCATCGGCGCGACCTGCATCGCGGCGAGCGCGCACGCCGATGATCTGCTCGATCAAGTCAAATCGCGGGGCACGTTGCGCGTCGGTCTCGAAGGGACCTTCCCCCCGTTCAATTCGAAAGCGGCCAACGGGGACCTCGTCGGTTTCGACGTCGATATCGCCAAGGCCGTGGCGGCCAAGCTCGGCGTGAAGCCTGAGTTCATCACCACCGAATGGAGCGGCATCATTGCCGGCCTGCAGGCAGGCAAGTTCGACGTGATCGTCAATCAGGTCGGCGTCACCGACAAACGCAAGGAAGCGCTCGACTTTTCGCCCGCTTACACGTACTCGGCCGCGCAATTGATTCAGCGCAAGGACGACTCGCGCGAGTTCAAGTCGCTCGACGAGCTGAAGGGCAAAAAGCTTGGCGTTGGCCTCGGCACGAACTATATGGACATGGCGAAGTCGGTGCCCGGCATCGACGTGAAGACCTACCCCGGCGCGCCCGAATACCTGCGCGATCTGGCCGCGGGGCGTCTCGACGCCGCGCTCAACGATCGCCTGATGCTCGCCTACCTGCTCAAGAACTCGCAATTGCCGCTGCGCACGGGCGCAACCGTCGGCAACGGCAACCCGTCGGCGATTCCGTTCAAGAAGGGCAACCCCAAGTTCGCGAAGGCGATCGACGACGCGATGAAGCAGCTCGAAGCGGACGGCACGTTCTCGAAGATCTCCGACAAGTGGTTCGGCATCGACGTGACGAAGCCCCTGCCCGCGACGGCATCGCAGTAACCGCCTGCCGCAAGGCTCGCATGCAAAGGGCGGCATCGTCGCGATGCCGCCCTTTCCTTTTGGTCCGTTTATGATGTGCGCTCCCGTGCCGGGTTTGCCCATCGACGCCTTCACCACAACAGGTCATGTCATCCACCACTACCCTGCTCGTCCAATCGATGCCCGTGCTCGCGCAGGGCGCCATCCTGACGATCAAGTTCGCCGTACTGTCGATGATCTTCGGACTCATCTTGGCCATCGTGCTCGCCCTGATGGGCGTGAGCCATAGCAAGCCTCTCAACTGGATCGCCAGGGCCTACGTGAGCCTGATGCGCGGCACGCCGCTGCTCGTGCAGATCTTCGTCATCTACTATGGACTGCCAAGCATCGGCATCTCGCTCGAACCGACGCCGGCAGGTGTCATCGCGCTCTCGGCGAACGTGGCGGCCTACTTGTCGGAAAGCATGCGTGGGGCCATCAACGGCATCCCTCGCGGACAATGGCTCGCCGCATACAGCCTCGGCTTGTCGCGACGCCAGACGCTTGGCTACGTGATCGGACCTCAAGCCTTGCGCATTGCCGTGCCGAGCCTGTCGAACAGCCTGATCAGCCTCATCAAGGACACCTCGCTCGTGTCGGTCATCACCGTCACCGAGCTCTTGCGCAGCGCGCAGGAAATCATCGCATCGACCTATCAGCCGTTGCCGCTCTATCTTGCGGCAGCGGCGGTCTATTGGGTGCTGTGCCAGATGCTCGAGTGGGCGCAGCACGTCTACGAACGACGCCTCGCGTTGCCGACGCGGCATTGAAGACGGCGTTGCTGCCTTAACGAAAAAGGGCGCAACGCCGATTGGACCATGCTTAGGACACCTTACTTGCGGCTCGGCACTTCGACGGCGAAC
>DASZGN010000059.1:0-5286 GCA_035938775.1 Trinickia sp. | reverse complement strand
AGCGGTAGTAAGCCGTATCTTCGAGCGCCTTCGCGGCAAGTGGAGCCGTCAGCTGCGAAAAAAGCACGCCCGCCACGCGCCGCTCGCGGCCCGGCGCCGGCGAGGACGGCGGCGAGGCACGCGCCTCGCGCGGCTCTCGCAGCTCGCCGCCGAGCCATATGTCGACATGCGCGAGCGCTGCATGATCGCCTCGCGACAGCGTGCGCCGTGCGCCTTCAAGCGCAATGCCAAAGGCGACCTCATCTGCAGCCGTGCGCACGCCGTTGATCGGGTACATCCGGTACACGGGGAAATGCACCGCGAGCTCTGCAACAACGCGGCGGATGGTGGTGAACGTGAAGTCGCGCGTCATCGGCTGCTCGCGCGCGATGCGGTGCAGCCCGCGCGCCGCGCGGTCCAGTTCGGCCGACAGGTTCTCGGCGAGGACCTTGCGCCGCGCCGCAAGCGCAACCTCCGCGAACGTTGCGTCCGTTTCCGCGAGCTGGTTCCATGCCGCTGTGAGCGGCGCTTCGCCATTGGGATCGTGCAGCAGCGCGCCGGCGTCGTTCATGAAGTTGTAGCCCGTCGTGCCGTCGACGGCCCAATCCGCCGGCAGCGCCTCGCCGCGCGCAAGGATCTTTTCGACGACGAAGTACGCGCGCGTGCCGTCCAATTGCGGCGGGCGCGCGCCTTCGCGCTCGTTGAACCGTTGGCGCAGCCGCTGGCAGTACTCGCGCGGATCGACGAGGCCGTCGATGTGGTCGATGCGCACGCCGTCGATCACCCCTTGCGCAAAAAGCCGCAGTATCAGCGCATGCGCGGCGTCGAAGACTTCCGAGCGCTCGGCCCTCACGGCTGCGAGCGTGCTGATGTCAAAAAAACGCCGCCAGTTGATCTCATCGGCAGCCGTGCGCCACCATGCAAGCCGGAAGAACTGCCGCTCGAGCAGCCGGTGCAGGCGCTCGCGTGGGGCTGGCGTGCTCGGCGAGTAAGTGTCGAGCGCGGCGTCGATGGCCGACGTGCCGTGCACGGCGACGAACGCCTGCAGGGCTTCCAGCGCGCCTTCCGCCTTCGGTCGGTGCTCTGGCTGCGCAGTCAGGCCCTCGAAGCGCGCGGCGAGCGCGGTCAGTGCGGCGCACTCCGGCCGCTCGGGCTGCGCGCCCGCTCGCAGGATCGCGCTGTAATCCACGGGGCTGATCGGAAAAACCTGCTCGCCGTAGCGTGCGATCACGCGATTGCGCTCGCGGTCGAACTTGAGCGCGAGGCGCTCCGCGGCGAGCTCTTCGCCATATGGCGCCGCCAGCCAAGGCGCGAGCACTTTGCCGCGCAGCGCGGGGTCGGGCGAATGCCAGTCGATATCGAAATAGCGCGCATGCGCACTGTGTCGGCCCCATTGCAGAATGTCGAGCCACCACGCGTTATGGCCGCCGGTGATGCCCATGTGGTTCGGCGCGATGTCGGCAACGATCCCCATCTGACGCGCACGCAGCCCTTCGGCCAGTCGCAGGAGCGCGGGCTCGCCGCCGAGCTCGGGGTTCACCTGGCCGTAATCGACCGTGTCGTAGCCGTGCATCGAGCCGGGCACCGCCTTCGTGATCGGCGACAGATACAGGTGGCTCACGCCGAGCGCGGCGAAATAGTCGAGGTGAGCCGCGGCATCGTCGAACGTGAAGCCGCGATGGAGCTGAAGGCGAAGCGTTGAGCGCGGGACGGTCATGGCTTGGCGGGCGGTTCGTGAACGGGCGCACGGCCGGCCGTACGGGCCCGCTCGCGCTCGAGCGCGAGCAGCCGGTCCGTCAAGGTGCCGCCGTGGAAAAGCTCGTCGATCGGCCTGGCGAGCCGTCGGCGCCAGTTCGGGTGCTCGTCGACCGAACCCGGCAGGTTCGGCTGCTCAGCGAGTCCAAGCAGATCCTCGAGCGGAAAGACGGCGAGCGACGCGTGCGTCGTTGCCACGAAGGCCAGCGCTTCGTCGACGGGCGCTTGATCGAGCGGCGGCGAGCCCACGTCGCGCGGCACGAGTCCCGCGCGCTGAAACGCGCGCCACAGCGCGTGCCGATCGACCGCGCGCTCGGCTTTCGCGAGTGCCACCGGGTCGCGGCCGTCGGCGCGCGGCGCCGTCTGTCCGATGCGGCGGCGCCACTCGATGTCGGTGCCGCGCCACCAGCCGGCAACGGTCGGCAAGTCGTGCGTGCTCGTCGTCGCAAGCACCGTGCGCGGCCATTGCTCGGGCGGCACGAAGCCGCCGCCTTCCTCGGTGCGCTCGAACCAGAGCACGCGCATGCCAAGCACGCCGTGGCGCTCGAGCCGCTCGCGGATTCCAGCCGGCACCGTGCCGAGGTCTTCGCCGATCACGATCGCGCGGTGCCGCGACGATTCGAGTGCTATGAGCCGCAGCAAGTCGGTAAGTGGATAGCGCAGATAGGCGCCGTCGACTGGGCGCGCGCCTTCTGGCACAAGCCACAGCCGTTGCAGGCCGAGCACGTGATCGATGCGCAGGCCGCCCGCATAGGCAAACGCGGCACGCAGCATGTCGATGAACGCCGTGAAGCCTTGCGTGTGCATCGCGCGCGGCGAGAACGTCGTCAGGCCCCACCCCTGGCCCGCCTGATTGAAGAGATCGGGCGGCGCGCCGACAGTCACGCCGTTCAGCATGTCGTCGCGGTACGACCACGCATGGCTGCCGGCGCCGTCGCAGCCTACGGCCAGATCGGCGATGAGGCCGATCGGCATGCCCGCTTCGCGCGCCGCGCGCTGCGCATCGGCCAGTCCCTTCGCCGCAAGCCATTGCAAGAACAGATGGAAGTCGACCTCATGCCGATGCTCGCGCGCGAAGGCGTCGACTTCGGTGCGGCGCGGATCGGCGAATGCGGCGGGCCAGTCGCGCCAGTGCGTCGCGCCCCCCGATTGCGCGCGCTCGATCGCGTCTATCGCTTCGAAGCGCGCATGGTCTTCGAGCGCTTCGCCGCCACGTGCGACAAACGTCTCGAACTCGTGCGCGAGCTCCCTCTGGCTGGCGCGCTCGTGCGCGCAAAACTGCTCGAACAGCGCACGCAGGACCTTGAGGCGCAACGGGAGCGCATCGGGCCAATCGACGAGCGGCAACGACTCCAAAGCAGCCCATTGCTGGCTCGCTTGCGTGGCGTCGAGCGCGGCCTGCGCTGCTTGCTGGCCGAGCACATGAGCCGGATCGATGTAAGCCACATTCAGAAAAAGACGCGAGGAGGGCGCATAAGGGCTGTACTTGCGCGGATCGGCGCTGAACATCGCGTGCGTCGGGCTCACCGCGAGCGCGTGCGCGCCCCGATGCGCGCTCTGAACCGCCAGCGCGGCGAGCGCGGAGAAGTCGCCGATGCCGCCGTCGCCCGTGCGGCGCAAGCCGTAGAGCTGCGCGCCGATACCCCATGCCGCGGGTTCATGCGAGTACGTGTATGCGCCGCCAACTGTTCTGTACCTTCGAGCGCCGGCGCGGATTTCGGCGTTGCGGGCTGCATGCGCGCGGCACGCGTCGTCGACCGTATGGCAGCGCGGCGGCGCGACCGCCAGACGGACGCGCTGATCGTCGAGGTAAAGCGTGTGATAGCCGGGCTCGGACACCGGTGCAAGCAATGCCGATTCGCCGTGCGGCGCGCTGAGGTGTCCATCGATCGTCGCCCCGCTCTCGAGCTCGATTCGATAGCGGTTGCCCGCGCTGATCGCGGCGGCCGGCAGCGCGATCGCGCGGTGCGAATCGGTGGTGATGAGCGGCGGCAGCGCTCGCGCGGCGCGCTCGGCTTCGAGTGTAACGAGGCTTTGCAGCGCTTCGTCGCGTGTGCCGCACGGCAGCCCGAGCGCCGCGAGGAGCGCCGTGAGCGTTTCGACGGGCACCCGGTGCGTCCGGCTCTGCGCGTCCTCCCATTGCACCTCGAAGCCGGCGCGCGCGGCGACGCGTTCGACCAACTCGCGCCCGAGTGGCGAGGACGAGGATGGCGGTCCCGACGCATGCGCGCTCACGCGCTGCTCTCCCGCGGCGCGACGATGCGCGCATCGTGCCGCAACGCGTAGCGGCTCACGTCGCCCGTCAGCCAGGCGACGCACGAATAAGGAGGCAACTCGTGTGCGTCGATGCTGTCACGCATGCGAGGCGGCGTTTCGAAGACCACCATGCCATCGGGTCGCTCGGTGAACGGTAGCGGATCGGGCGAGAGGTTGAGCGCGATGGCGAGCGTTTCGCCGTCCGAGAGCTGCCAGCGTGCGACGAGCGCGTTTGCTTCATTGCCGGTTGACGTATGAAGCACCGTTGCGCCGAGCGCGCGCGAGGGCGCAAGCCGCGGCGTGATGAGCTTCGCGCGCACCGCGAGCGCAGAACGGTAAAAGTGCGTCCATGATTCGCGCTCGCGCAAGCTGTTATGGCGCGCGGCGAGCGTGGCCGAATCGGACGGTTCGCTGGCGGTGTCGCTGTCGGGCGGCGGCGATGAAAGCGCGAACGTCTGCACCGCGTTGGGATCGGGAATGCGCGCCCGCTGTTCCGGTTCGTTGAATGCGGAGAATTTCGCGAACTCGCGGCGCCGTCCTTCGCGCACGGCGTCGGCGAGCTCGCCAGCGTAATCGGTGAAGAAGAGAAACGGCTGCGTCGAGCCGAACTCTTCCTCCATGAACAGCAGCGGAATCTGCGGAGAAAGCAGCACGAGCGCCGTTGCAGCCAATAGCGCCTGCGGTGCGCACAGCGTGCGCAGCCGCTCGCCGAACGCGCGGTTGCCGACTTGATCGTGGTTTTGCAGGAACATCACGAACGACGTGGGCGGCAAGTGCGCACTCGGTTCGCCGCGCGGCGCGCCGTCGTGGATCGGCGACGGATCGCCTTGATAGGCGAAGCCTTCGGTGAGCACGCGTGCGAGCTTCTCGATCGGTCGGTCCGCATACGCGCGGTAGTAGCCCTCGTGCTCGCCCGTGAGCAGCACGTGCAGCACGTTGTGCGCGTCGTCGTTCCACTGCGCATCGAAGTGCTCTTCGAGAAGGCTCGCCGTGTTGTGCTCGTTCTCGAGCACGAGATGCACGTGGCGCCCCGGCTCCACCGAGTTGCGCACGCGCTCCGCAAGCTCGCGCAGCCAGTCGTCGTCGCCGATCGCATGCACGGCATCGAGCCGCAGGCCGTCGAAGCGATATTCGTCGAGCCAGAAGAGCGCGTTCTGGCAGAAGAATTCGCGCACCTCGGGACGCCGAAAGTCGATGGCGGGCCCCCAGGGCGTCGAGATATCGTCGCGAAAGAAAGGCAACGCGTACTGCGGCAGATAGTTGCCGTCA
This sequence comes from Trinickia sp., assembly GCA_035938775.1. GTDB lineage: Bacteria > Pseudomonadota > Gammaproteobacteria > Burkholderiales > Burkholderiaceae > Trinickia. Next base: position 27 of record DASZGN010000059.1, on the reverse strand, counting down.
GGGCCGAAGTGGTTGTAGACGACGTCG
>DASZGN010000058.1:0-3197 GCA_035938775.1 Trinickia sp. | reverse complement strand
TTCACGCCGAGAAGACACCATCGTTTTCACTCAACGCCGAAAAAGCAGTCTGGCATTGCTACGGCTGCAATGCGGGTGGCGATCTCATCTCGTTTGTTAAGCGCTACGAGAACGTAGAGTTTCCTGACGCGCTCCGCATGCTCGCGGCTCGCGCCGGCGTCGAGATTCAAGAGTCTCAAGATTTCAAGCGCCGTCGTAGCGAGCGCGAAGCGATCTATGAGGCCAATGCAGTCGCCAAGACCTATTTCATGGACTCACTGCGCAAAAGCAGCGAGGCACGCGACTACGTCAAGCATCGCGGGCTCAGCGAAACGACCTGCGAGAAGTTCGGCGTGGGTTTCGCGCCCGACTCGTGGGAAGGCTTGGTTAACGCGCTAACCCGCGCGCGCATCGATTTGCAGCTTGCCATGCGCGCTGGGCTCATCTCATTGCGCCAAAACGAAAACGGCTACATCGATTTCTTCAGACGCCGCATCATGTTTCCGGTTTTCAACCTGACCGGCGAAGTCATCGCCTTTGGAGGCAGAGCGCTCGGTGACGAGCAGCCGAAATACCTCAACACACGCAACACATCGGTCTACACCAAGGGTCAGCATGTTTACGGGCTCCACATTGCGCGTCGCGCGGCGGCGGCGCACGATGCTCTCATTGTCGTTGAAGGCTATCTCGATTGCCTCGCGCTGCATCAGGCCGGGTTCGGGAACGCGGTCGCGAGTCTGGGGACTGCATTCACGGTTGAACAAGCGCGTGAGTTGCGCCGGGTTGCGAATAACCTGTACCTGTGCTTCGACGGCGATGCGGCCGGCCAGGCCGCGACCGCACGCAGCATCGACATGCTGGTCGATGAAGGCTTGATGGTGCGTGTCGCTCGTTTGCCCGACGGTCGCGATCCCGACAGTATCGTCCTCGAAGATGGTCCCGACGCGTTTTCAGCGCTGCTCGAAGCATCGCAAAAGTGGATCGACTTTAAGATCGAGCTTGCGTGCAGCCGCATCACGGCGCAGTTTGCAAGCAAAGCCGACGTCGCGCGCGATGCGATGAACGTCATTGCGCAAGTGCGCGACCCCATCGAACGAGACCAATACATTAAAGCGATGGCGCGCAAGCTCGATGTCAGTGAATCGGCATTGCGGTCGCTCCGTCCCTCGGTTGCACCGGCTGCACGTCCCAGCGGCGACACCACGCAGCCACGCAGACGTATACCACCGCCGATGCGTGCGCTCTCGGTCGAGCGCGAACTTGTCGCGCTCATCCTCGTCCAACCCAAGTTCGTCGAAGCTGTGGTCGGGCGCATATCTGGCGAAGATTTTGCTGATGATGAAATGGCGCGCGCGTATGCGGCGCTCGTGCGACATCGTGGTGAACTCGGGCGCGGTGTAAATCCCTTAACGCTTTTAGCCGATGAGACGAACATCGCAGAGCTCACGAGTTTAGCGCTGTCATCTCCTCCACTCGCGGCCGACGAAGAAGAGCAACGGCTCGAGCGCATTCTCGAACGATTCGAACGCCAGCGCCTCGAGCGGAGGCTTTCGACCGTCGATGCTGAAATGAACAGGCTCCTGACCGCCGGGAAATCCGTGCCAGAGCCTCTGCGCGATGAGTACAATTCCCTCGCGGCCAAGCTGCGAGGTGCAGCCGCCGACAGGAAGGAGGGAACGTAACAGTGCCAGCGCGCAAACCGCGCAACGCAGCGCCGACTCCGGCAGATGCGACTACCGAAAACGGTCAACCAATTACCGGTGCCACGATAACACGCGAGGCCGCTGTGAAAGCCCTCATTGAGAAGGGCAAAAAACGCGGTTCGCTGACCTATGACGAAATTGCCGCCGTATCAGCAACCTATGATGAGGACGATCCGGAAAAAGGCAACGAGCTCGTCGAGGACATCATGGGCCAAGGCATCGACATCACTGAGATGCCTGAAGGTGCCGCCGAAGACAAAGATGACCCGCCTGAAGCGGTTGAGGAAACGCCCGAAGATCTGACGTTTGTGCCCGGAGTCGCGCTTGACGACCCGGTGCGCATGTACCTCAAAGAGATCGGCCGCGTGCCGCTCTTGGGTATGGCGCAAGAGCAAGAGCTCGCCAAAGCCATCGAACTCGCCGAGGAAGAACGCGAGCGCGCCCGGCGCAATGGCGGTCAACCGAATGCTGTCATCCTTGAGGCAGGCGACGCCTCCAAACGCGATCTCACCGAGGCGAACCTGCGCCTCGTGGTTAGCATTGCGAAAAAATATGTCGGCCGCGGCATGCTCTTCTTGGATCTCATCCAAGAGGGCAATCTAGGCTTGATTCGCGCCGTCGAAAAGTTCGACTACAAGAAGGGCTATAAATTTTCCACGTACGCGACGTGGTGGATCCGTCAAGCTATTACGCGTGCCCTCGCCGATCAAGCGCGCACCATTCGCATCCCCGTGCACATGGTCGAAACGATCAATCGGCTCGTAAAAATCTCCCGCCAGCTGCTCCAAGAGCTCGGTCGCGATCCGTCTGTTGAAGAGATCGCCAAAGAGATGAGTCTTTCGCCCGATAAGGTGCGCGAGGTGATGAAGATCGCGCAAGAGCCGATCTCGCTTGAGACACCGATCGGTGAAGAAGAAGACAGCCACCTCGGAGATTTCATCGAAGATCCGGAAGCAGTTGCTCCCGCCGAAGCCGCCTCCGTCACCATGCTCAAGCAAAAGATGGGTGACGTGCTCAAGAACCTCACCGAGCGCGAACGAAAAGTACTCGTTTTACGTTTCGGATTAGAAGATGGACACCAACGCACGCTTGAGGAAGTCGGCCAAGAGTTTGGCGTCACGCGCGAGCGTATCCGGCAAATCGAAGCCAAGGCGTTACGCAAACTGCGCCACCCAAGCCGCGGCAAAGCCCTCAAAGACTACTGGTCGAACGAGTAAACGCCGCAAATGAAAAAGGCCCGCGAGAAGAAGCGGGCCTTTTTGATTCCAACGCCGGCACGGCAACGGCCCGCAAGGGCCGGGGTTCGCGCGGCGCGCGAACCCTACATATCCTCGCCTTTGCCGGCCATCGGGCTCGGCGTGACGGCAGGATTCTTTTCCGCGAACTGTCCGAGGGGGTTGGGCACGACCCACACCTGGACGTCGTAGATCGCCGGATAGTAGAAGACGGTGCTGACGCTCGCGGCGTCTTTCACCGCGCCGGCTTTGACCAAGCCGTCCGCAGTGGGATTCAGCG
>DASZGN010000057.1:0-6423 GCA_035938775.1 Trinickia sp. | reverse complement strand
CGCAACGTGGAATAGTCCTTATGGGATTGGCGGCGGTCGGTATTTTGGTTGCGACCGGGGGCAGTGTTGCCCTGTTGGTGGTGCTTTACAGCATCAACGTCTTCCTCACGTTCAGCCTGTCGCTGCTCGGCTTGTGCGTCTACTGGTGGCGTCACCGGCAGGAAGGCGCTCACTGGCTCAAGCACTTCGCGTTGTCCGCGCTTGGCCTATCCGTCACGAGCACGGTTCTCGTCATTACGCTGATCGAGAAGTTCTCCGCCGGAGGGTGGCTGACCGTACTCGTGACCAGCGCGGTCGTAATACTGTGCTTGCTCATCAAAAGGCACTACAGCGAAACGCGCGCGCTGATTTCGAAGGAGGATGCGTTGTTCGCCGGGCCACCGCCGGACACCGACGGCATGCCGGAGCCTGCCAAGCCGGATCCATCGCAACCGACCGCCATTCTGCTCGTGGGAAAACATCGCGGCGCCAGCATGCATGCGCTGCTTTGGGTCAACCGGCTCTTTCCGGACCACTTCAAGAATGCGATCTTTCTCGCAGTCGGCGAAGTTGACGCGAAAAGTTACGACGGCGCGGAACACCTGGAGGGGTTACGGCTCACCATGACGTCCGCACTCGAGTATTACGTTGCACATTGCCGCCGGCATGGTATTACCGCCGAGTACCGGATCGCTTTCGGCACGCATCCTGTCGAGGAATTCATGAAGCTGGCGGAGTCGACTATGGACGAGTTTCCAAACAGCGTGTGCTTTGCCAGCAAGTTGATCTTCAAGAGGGTCAACTTTCTGACCACATGGCTGCACAATCACACGCCGGTCGAGATTCAGACGCGCCTGCACTTGCAGGGGCGGCAGATGGTCCTGCTGCCGATGAATGTCGGATGACGGCCGTAAAGCTGTATCAACGCCCCCGCCGATATTTCGTTGTCCATACGACAGCAAGCGTTGCTGCGAACAGCATCGTACATCCCGCGGAAAAATCGTTGAGCGCGAGCATATGCGCCTGCACATCAACCGTGCGCGCAATCGACGCAAGCGCGCCGTCGCTCGAGAATCCCGCGCGCCGCAAGCTATCGAACCAATCGGAGAACGCGTGATCAAGCGGTGTGATGCGCTCGACGAGCCAAGTGCGATGCACGCGCGCGCGCCGCTCGAAATAAGTGGGCGCAAGCGATGTGGCGACGCTCGTGCCGATGCGTCGCAGCGCATTTTGCAGGCCCGACGCAGCGGGCAATCGTTCGCGCGGCAGAGCCGCTATCGAAAGCGACACGAGCGGCGTAATAAAAAATGCCGTCGCGGCGCCCATCAGCAATGAATTCCAGCCGATGTCTTCAATCGGCACATCGCTATTGAAGTGCAGCCGCCAGAACGACGCGATACCCCATCCCATCAGCGCCGCCGTGGCGAACCAGCGAGGATCGACGCGATGCTGCACGCGTCCGATCAGCGGCGCAAGGACGATGCCCGCGATGCCGAGCGGCGCCGTCGCAATGCCGGCCCACGTCGCCGTGTAACCCTCTTCGGTCTGCAGCCATAGCGGCACCAGCACGAGCGCCGCGTAGTACACGCCAAAGCCCACCGTTACCGCGACAGTGCCCGCCAGGAAATTGCGATCGGCGAAGAGCCGCAAATCGACGATCGGATGCGCATCGGTCAGCTCCCACAGCACGAGTGCCACAAAGCTCACCGCACATACGGCTGCCAGTACGCGAATCGGCGTGGCGCTGAACCAGTCGAGGTTCTGCCCGCGATCAAGCATCAGTTGCAGCGAGCCGAACGAAAGCGCGAGCAGTACAAGGCCGACCGCATCGACGGGCAACTTGCGCGTGGCGTTGTCACGTCCCGCAAGGTTGCGCATCAGAATGAGCAAGACGGCCACGCCTGTCGGCGCGTTGATGTAGAAGATCCACGGCCATGAGATGTTGTCGGTGATCCAGCCGCCGGCGATCGGGCCGAGCACGGGCGCGACGAACGTCGTCGTTTGCCATACCGCGAGCGCGACGTTGCGCCTCGCCTGCGGAAAGACAGCCACGAGTAGTGCTTGCGAGAGCGCGGTCAACGGCCCCGATGCCGCGCCTTGCAATGCGCGAAACACGATCAGCGTTTCGAAGTTCGGTGCAAGGCCGCATAGCATCGACATCGCGACGAAGAGCGCAACCGATACACAAAAGAGACGCACTTGCCCGAAGCGCTGCGCGAGCCAGCCGGTGAGCGGCAGCGTGATCGCAAGCGGTGTCGCGAACGACGTGAGCATCCATGTGCCCATGTCGGGCGAGACGCCTAGGTCGCCCGCGATTGTCGGCACGGCGACGTTGGCGATCGTCAGGTCGAGCGTCTGCATGAAGTTGGCAATGCTGATCGCCATCGCGACCGGGATCAGCGCGCGGCCTTCGATCGGCTCGATCGGTTTTAGCGTCTTGACGGGCTTGGGCGGCTTGGGCGGCGAGGCAAGCGTGCGCCGTCGAAAGAATCGCATCGTCATGGCGCGGCGTCTCCTTCGTTGCCGTCATTCGCGCGGATCGTGCGGGCGATAAGCGTATCGGCCACTTGTGCTTCGTCCGCATAGATGGCGGTCGAGTCGGGCGTGCGCCGCGGACGCTGCGGTTGCTCGGGTGCGTTAGTCGTCGTCTTCGCCATTGCGTCGCCGGGTTGTGCGCCGCGCACGCGCACGGCGGCCGTCATCGACAGCCCGATCAGCAACGGATGCGCTCGCAACTCGCGCGGATCGAGTGCAATGCGCACAGGCACGCGTTGCACCACCTTGATCCAGTTGCCCGTCGCGTTTTGCGCGGGCACGGCCGCGAAAGCCGCGCCCGTGCCCGCTTCGAAGCCATCGATGGTGCCGTGATAGATCACCGCATCCCCATAGAGGTCCGAGCGCAGCTCGACAGAAAGCCCTGCATGCATGTGCCGCAGCTGCGACTCTTTGAAGTTCGCTTCGACCCAGACCCGCTCGAGCGGCACGATCTCCATCACGGGCATGCCCGGGGCGACGTGCTGGCCGACTTGCACGAGCCGCCGCGTCACGCGTCCGGCGAGCGGCGCGCGAACCTCGGTGCGGAGAAGCGCGAGCGCGGCATTTCTCACCTGCTCGGCCGCGGCTTTCACGAGCGGGCTCGAGTCGATCGTCGTGCCGTCCACGTGCGCCACGCTTGCGCGATACGCGGCGTGCTGCGCATCGAGCGCGGCTTCGGCCGTGGCCACCGCGTCGCGGGCATGGCGAATGTCTTCCTGGGCGACACCGCCGTCGGCGGCCAAGCTGAGCCGCCGCTGCAAGTCGTCCCGCGCGCGGGCAAGGTCGGACTCGCGCAGCCGGATCTGCGCGCGTTCGCGCGCGGCGTCCGCATTTGCTGCGCGGTACTCGCGCACCGCGTGCGCGAGCCCGTCGACCGCGGCATCAAGGGCCACGCGCAGGTCGGTCTTGTCGATTTCGACGAGCGTCGTGCCCGCGTCCACGCCGTCGGTGTTCTGCGCTAGCACAGCCACGGCAGTGCCCGCCACGCGAGGCGATACTTGAACGACATCGCCCGCGACGTACGCATCGTCCGTGCTTTCGATGTTGCGCGATGCGATCCACCACCAAACCGTTGCGGCCAGCGCGATCGCAGTGAGCACGATGCCGAAGCCACGAAAATAGCGGCGTCGGCGCGCGGCGAGTGCTTGGCCTGGTGCGTCCACGGGTGGGGCTTCAGGCGCGGAGGCGTGGCTCATTTGACGTCCTTGTTGTCATCGGCTGCCGCGCCGCCAAGCGCGTCGATCAATTGCACATGTTCGATCAGCAACGCCGCCTGCGCTTCGGCATACGCGGCGCGGTCTTCTTGAAGGCGGGTCTGCGCGAGCAGGACGTCGAGGTAGCCCGAGACGCCGTGCTCGTATCGTCGCGTCTCGAGATCGAAGCTCTGCTCGGCGCGCATGAGCGCGTCATGCGTAAAGTCGCGTTGCTCGCGCAGCGCGGCAATCGCCGCGAGCGTGTCGCTGATTTGCGCGAGCGCGTGGACGATGGCGTCGTCGTAATCGGCGACGGCCGCGTTGTATGCGGCGACCTGCGCGCGCAGGCCGGCACGCAGCCGCCCCCCCTCGAAAATCGGCAGGCTGAGGGCAGGGCCCACGCCGAGGCTCGCGCTGTTGCCGCTTACCAGCGCGCGCAGGCCGAGGCTTTGCCAACCCGCGAATGCAAGCAAGTCGATGTCCGGGTAGAACGCCGCGCGGGCCACGTCGATGAGCGCCGCTTGCGTTTGTACTTCAGCTTTGGCCGCTGCAATATCAGGCCGTCGCGCAATCAACTCGGCCGGCAACGCAGGCGGCAGCGTCTCCTCGACATCGAGAACGGCTGGTGCCGGCTCGAGCTTCGCGGTGTAGCCGGGGCCGCGTCCGGCGAGCACGGCGAGCCGGTCGCGCAGCACGGCGATGCCCGCCGTATAGCGCGCGATTTCAGCCTGCGCGAGCGGGATCGGCTCCGCCGCGCGCAGTGACGCCATGCGCATGTCGAGGCCGGCCGAAACGCGCGCGTCGGTCAGACGCAGCAGCGCGCGGTGTTGAGCGAGCGTGTCCTCGGCGATGTGCCTCAAGCGGAGGTCACGTGCCAGTTCCAAATAAGTGGCGACGAGTGCCGTTTGCAGCGCGAGCGCCGCGCCGCGGGCGAGGGCGCTCTGCGCTTGCGCGCGGTGCCCGGCCGCGCGAACTGAAGCGCCGATGCGGTCGGCCACGTCGAGATTCCACGACAAGCCGGCCAGCACTTGCGTATCGGTCTGCCAGTGGCCGGCGGCCGGGCGAGGGATCTTGTAGCTTCCGGGAAAACGCGTCGGAGCCGCGGACAGCGCCGCGCCTATTTGCGGCAACGCGTCGGCGCGCGTTTCATCGACGCGTGCCAGCGCCTCTTTCACGCGCTCGCGCACCGCGGTTAGCGTGGGCGCTTCGGCCAGGGCATCGTCTACGATGCGATCGAGCGACACGTCGCCGAACCCGCGCCACCAGCGCGGCGCGGGTTCGGGGCCTTGCGGCGCGCCGCGGATGCGCTCGCCCAGGTCGTATTGCTCGACGGGCTTGATTGCGTTCGAAGGCGGCACGTCGCCGAAGCCTGCGCAGCCGCTCAGCAGCGCGGCGCCGATTGCGCAGGCCCAGCCGCGCGCGCAGCGCACGCTGCGGGCGCCGGCTGGCGCTTGCGCGCGCGTCGGTATGCTTCGGAAGAGGAGAGCGGACGCCATCATTGTGCAGACCTGTTGGCTCACCGGATATCTGTATGGACATAACGTACGGTGGCGCGCCATCGCAAGGCAACTGACAGAACTAGCAATGCGGCAACCGCTGGTGTCGTGCCGGGGCACATGACATGCATGGCGCGCGACGCCTCATCAGCATCAAAGCCCGCATCGCAGCGGTGCGAATCGGCGCGTGGCGAGCGTGATGCGCCGGCCGTGCACCGCGTTCGCGAGCAATGTCAGGAGCGGGTGCGTACCATTGGGCTCGGCGGCTTGGCCCTCGGCAAACGGCGCAAGGATGAGGCCGCATGCAACGGCCGCGCCGCTAGCGATGTCCTCCGCCATTTGTGCGCAGAGCGCGGCTTGGTCCGCTGCGCTCGCGGTGGGTTCGCAAACGGCGATCAGACGCGGCATGAGCGGCATTGAGCCGGCGTGCTCGTGTTCGTTCGCGTATTGCGATCTCACCGCATCGTCGCATCGTGTGAAAAACAGATCCGCGGCAGTGTGTGGAGCGTCGAGCGGCATGTGCCTATCGCCCTCGCACCAGGCCCATTGCTCGAGGCACTTGGGCGTTGTCGGTAGTGGCGGGACTGTCGATACGGTCGATACGTCGATTGCAACAGGCAGGCCCTGCGCTTGCAGCGCTTGCGCTACGGTGCGTTGCCGGTTTATCTCGCCCGACGGCTCGAGCGCCAAGCCCATGCGTAAAAACGCGACGACCTCGAGTTCGTCTTCATATGCCGCGCGCCATGTGCACAGGCGCTCGCCGCATGCTTGCGCGGTCACCGCGGTCACCGCGGCCGATGCGTCGAATTCGATCAGCACGAGCAGGCGATCGTCGAGTCCTTCGCGAATTGCCTGGACGCGGCGACGTATTCCATTGCGAATCAACATGGCACTGACTCCTTTGTGTACGAATCGATGCTGCCGTCGGTTGAGGTTGCGTGCCGAGCGTTGCCCGCTTGCGCGGCCGCGCGTTCCAGTCGCGCGCGTGCCGCGTGGAATTCCAGCTCGAGTCGATCAACGATATCGGAGGCGGCGAGCACGGTATCGATCGAGCCGACGCCTTGCCCCGCGCCCCAGATGTCGCGCCACTGCCGAGCGCCGCCTTCCCCGGAGAAGTCGAGCGCGGCGTCTGGCGCGTGCGGCAGTGCGCGCGGATCGAAGCCGGCGGCCTCGATGCTTTGCCGCAGATAGTTGCCATGAACGCCCGTGAAGGCATCCGT
>DASZGN010000056.1:0-5771 GCA_035938775.1 Trinickia sp. | reverse complement strand
CGAGCGGGCGATCCAGCGCGGCCAGTGCGGTGCCGCGGTTGTTCAGCGCGTCGGCGAAATTGGGTTTGAGGGCGAGCGCGCGATTGGCGGCGGCGAGTGCCGCGTCGTGTTGCTGTAAAGCGTTGAGCGCAAACGCAAGATTGGAGTGAACCGGCGCTTCTCTTGAATTGATTGCAAGCGCCTTTGCCAGCCATTCGGCGCCTTCGGCGGGACGGCCCGCCTGAAGCGCGAGCGCGCCGAGCAGTTGCAGCGCATCGAAATGACGCGGGCGCTGCGCAAGGATCTCGTGATAAAGCTCCTGCGCTTCCGCAAGTGCGCCGTTTTGCTGCAGCGCTACTGCTTCGTGAAGCAGGGCGTCGATCTGTCGTTGGTTGCCGGTCTTGCTCATGCGCGTGACGCTTGTGATCGCCTGGGGCCAAGGGCTGGAAGACCGCGATTATCGCTCGAAATGGGCATGAGGCCGAGGTAAGGGCTGCCCCTGAGGCCTTGCCGCCGCTACGACGCTGGCCGTTCGGTTGTTTTCGCAACCAAGTAGCTCGCAAGGCGGAAATTGATTTCCGATAACAATTCTTTATATCCGGGACAAATTTTTTTATGAATATCGGTAACGAAATACCTAAAGTTGCTTCAGGAATTCGCCGATATCGTTACCATGCTTCGAAAAAGACAGAAATCGTCAGTTAAAAATTTGTTTAATAGTAGATTCGAAGTACGGGGGAAATAAACGATGTCGTGGCTGACCGCATTGATGGATCGATTGTCGTTGACGCGCAAATTCGCATTGATGGGATTCTTCTTCGCGGCTTGCATCGCCTTCTTGACCTACGCGCTGTTCCATTCGAGCCAGACGAACATCCGCTTCGCGCAGCAGGAGAGGCTGGGCACCGAGTACATCGCGAATTTGCCAGCGCTGCTGGCCAAGGTGCAGCGCTTCCGCGATCTGCAACTGCGCGCCGCGGCCGGCGACGCCGAGGCGCATCCGGCTACCGCGACTGCCGATGTCGATAGCGCCTTTGCGGCGGTCGACTCCGCGGACCAAAAGCTTGGCGAAGAACTGGGCGTGCAAAGCGATCTCAAGGCCCTGCACGAGAAGTGGAGCGGGTTGCGCAACGCCGCGCCGTCGCCGGACGTCGCGGCACACGCTAGCGATCTGGTCAACGCGGTCACCTCGCTGCTCGGCGCGGTGTGCGACAAGAGCAACCTGTCGCTCGATCCCGATCTCGATAGCTACTATCTCGTCGATAACGTCTGTGTTCAGATGCCGAACGCCATCGCCAATATGGGCGAGCAGCGCGCGGTGAACGTCGAGGCGCTCGCGCGAGGCCATCTGGAAGATGCGGCGCACACGCGCATGATCGAGTTGCGGCCGCTCGTACAGCAGAGCATCGATTCGGCGGGCGGAGATCTCGCCAAGGTGTTCTCGGTGAGCCCCGCGCTCAAGCCCACGCTCGGCGCCGCGCTCTCGGCGCTCGGCGCCGCGCACGACAAGCTCGATGCCGCGGTGCAGGGGCAAGTCTTGTCGGCCAGTTTGACGGTCGGCGGCAACAGCGTCGCCGCGCAAGCCGATGCGGCACTCGACCAGGCTGCCCAGTTCGCGGAAAGTGCGCGTCGAGCGCTCGACGGCGCGCTATTGGCGCGCATCGATAAATTGAGCGCGGAGCGCAACGCGTACATCGCGGTGTCGCTCGCCGTGATGGGGGTCGTGTTGATCTTGTTCGTCGCGATGTTTCGCGCGATCGCCCGCCAGTTGCGCGCAGCGCTCATGGCCGCCGAAGCCGTGGCGAGCGGCGATCTGACGCAGCACATCGATACGAGCCGCAACGACGAACTGGGCAAGCTGATGCATGCCTTGAAGAACATGAACGAGGGCTTGTCCGACATCGTCCGCAACATCGGCAGCACCGTCGATATCGTCAGCGCCGCGGTGCACGAAGTGGCCGCCGGCAATACCGATCTGTCGCAGCGCACCGAGCAGCAGGCTGCGAACCTTGGGGAAACGGCCTCGAGCATGGAGCAGTTGACCGCGACGGTCAGCGACAACGCGTCGAAGTCGCTGCAAGCCGGCACGCGCGCCGTTCAAGCGAGCGGCACCGCGAGTGAGGGCAGAAAGGTCATGGAAGACGTCGTCAGCACGATGTCGGAAATCAACGAGAGCGCGAGAAAAATTGTCGACATCATCGGCGTAATCGACGGCATCGCATTTCAGACCAACATCCTCGCGTTGAACGCCGCCGTGGAGGCGGCCCGGGCGGGCGAGCACGGCAAGGGCTTTGCCGTCGTCGCGTCAGAAGTGCGCGGCCTCGCGCAGCGTTCGGCGGCGGCCGCGAAAGAGATCAAGGTGCTCATCGTCAATTCCGTGGACAAGGTGAAAGACGGTGTGGCCCTCGTGGACCGCGCGGGCAAGACGATGCAGGAAGTGGGCGAGAGCATCAGCGAAGTCGCTCAGCTCATGAACGAGATTTCGTCGGCGACCAACGAGCAGAGCGCGGGCATTCAGCAAGTGGGCTCCGCGGTGGCGCAGATGGACATCGTCACGCAGCAGAACGCCGCGCTGGTCGAGCAGGGCGCAGCCTCCGCGAAGGCGCTGCACGATCAGACGCTCGTGCTCAGAGAGCACGTGAGCCGGTTCAAGATCGTTGCTTGAAGCCGGGCCGCCCGCGGCGCCTTCGGATCCGTGGGTCGGGCCTACGCGTTCGTATAAGCCTTGCACCACCCCTTTGCGGCGACCAGCTTGTCGCCGAACAGGACGCAGCCGCCAAATGCGTCGGTCGCACCGCCCGAATATAGCGAGCAGTTGGCGCAATTCTGGCCGGCCTTGTACTCGGGGAATCGGGCGGCATCCACTTTCGATGCATCCAGTTTGTAGCCTTGCGCCTGCGCTTGCGGATCGCTCTCGCCGAGCCGTTGCGGCTCAGCGGCGAATGCCGGGCGGCGCAAAGCGAGGGCGGAGGCGGCGCCGATGCCGGCAATCAAAAAAGTGCGACGCGATGCTGCTTTCATTTTTGGCTCCACGCGGCGGGACGGGTGCGCCGCCGCTATTCCCGGTGCAAGCTAGCGCACGTCGGCAGTCGGGGTTTGCCCAAATGCGTCCGAGAGCAGATAGTCGACAAACCGTTGCGCGGCTTGTGCCGGCGAGCTCAACTGGCCGGTGCGCTCCAACTCCACGAAGCGCTGGCGCGACGGAAAGCGCGCATCGTCCGCGCCTCGAATCTGCGCTTGCATATCGGTATCGACGACGCCCGGTGCGACGCTTGCAATCCTGAGCCCGGGCTCGCCATCGAGCGTGACGGCGCGGGCGTGGTGGTCGAGCGCCGCCTTCGTCGCGCAATAGACGCTCCAGCCAGCGTACGCGTTGCGGGCCGCGCCGCTCGAGACATGGGCGATGCGCCGGTCGGGCACGTCGACGCTTGCCGCCGCGAACGCGCTCGAGAGCATCAGCGGGGCCGCGACGTTGAGCGCGACAGCCCGCGCGACTTCTGCGGGCGCCTGAAGCCCGGCCGGGCCGATCGGCTGCACCGTCCCCGCGTTATTGAGCAAAAACGCGCGCTCGGCGCCGGCAAGAAAACGGGAAAGCGTATCGCCGGCGAGCCACTGCGTGAGCTGGGCTGTATTGGCGAGATCGACTTCCGCTTCATCGAATGCATCGCCAAAGCGAGCGCGAAGCGATGCGTCAGGCGCATGCGATGCCGGCTGTGCTTGCGATGCATGGCGCGTGCGCGCGACGCCAAGCACGGCGATGCCACGCGCAAGCAGCGTTTGCGCAAGCGCGGCGCCCAGGCCGCGGGTGTGGCCGGTCACGACGGCTTTGGCGAGAGGGGGTGTCGATGTCGACATGGCCATTGAGTCAGGGTTGTCGGAAGCGAAGCGAAACGAAACAAATCGAAGCCAATTCAACGATGCGCGGGCACGCGACGGATCGAGCGATGTGTTGCGCGATAGGCGGCAACCTCGATCGATCGATCGACGCGCCCGCGCCCGCGCCCGCTCTCGCTTTACGCGGCGTTTTCCAGCGCGGGGTAGTCGGTGTAGCCGGTCGCCCCCGCGGCATAGAACGTCTCGGGGTTCGGCCGGTTAAGCGGTGCCCTCAGCTTGAAACGCGCCGGCAGGTCGGGGTTGGCGATGAAGAGCTTGCCCCATGCCACGGCATCCGCTTCGCCCGCGTCGATCACGTGCTGCGCTGTTTCCTGCGTGAACTGCTCGTTCGCAATATAGACGCCGCCGAACGCTTCCTTCAAGCGCGGCCCGAAACGGTTTTCGCCGAGCGATTCGCGCACGCACAGGAATGCCACCTTGCGCTTGCCGAGCTCTCGGGCGACATGGCCGAACGTCGCGGCCGGATCGGAGTCGCCCATCGTATGCGCGTCGCCGCGCGGAGAAAGATGCGCGCCCACGCGAGCCGCACCCCACACGGCGATGCACTCGTCGACGACTTCGAGCAAGAGGCGCGCGCGGTTCTCGATCGCGCCGCCGTAGGCATCGGTGCGCTGGTTCGTGCTGTCTTGCAGGAACTGGTCGAGCAGATAGCCGTTCGCGCCATGCACTTCGACGCCGTCAAAGCCGGCGGCCTTCGCGTTTTCCGCGCCCAGGCGGTAAGCGGCGACGACATCGCGGATCTCGTCGAGCTCAAGCGCGCGCGGCGTCACGAAGGGCCGCTCCGGGCGCACGAGGCTCACGTTGCCCTTCGGCGCGATGGCGCTCGGCGCGACAGGCAGCTCGCCGTTCAGGAAGATCGGATGGGACACACGGCCCACGTGCCACAGTTGCAGGAAGATGCGGCCGCCCGCGGCGTGCACGGCATTGGTGACGAGCTTCCACCCGGCGACTTGCTCGTCGGACCAGATGCCCGGCGTTGCTGCATAGCCGACACCTTGCGGCGTGACCGATGTCGCCTCGGTCAAAATGAGCCCGGCCGAGGCGCGCTCGGCGTAGTACCGCGCCATGAGGGCGTTGGGCACGCGTTCGTCGCCCGCGCGCGAGCGCGTGAGCGGGGCCATGATGACGCGGTTCGGCAGCGTGAGGTCGCCGACGACAAGCGGATCGAAAAGTGTGGGCATAACAAATCACCTCATTGGCGGGCAACGTGCCCGGCCCGGTCGGGGTCAAACGATGAAGGGAGGGCAGCGCCGCACTATCTGGAGCGACGACCGCCCGTTCTCAAAGGTCGGTGTGCAGCGTTTCGAGAAATGCTTGAATGACGGCTTCGTTGCGCGCGAAGAAGCTCCACTGGCCGATGCGTTTCACCGTCACCAGCCCGGCGTTTTGCAGAGCGGCCAGATGCGCCGACACAGTCGATTGCGACAAGCCGCAACGGGCATTGATCTGCCCGGCGCACACGCCGTTATCGAGCGGAATCTCCTGATTCGCAAATGAGGCCTGCGGGTCTTTCAGCCACGCGAGAATCTCGCGTCGCACCGGATTCGAGAGCGCCTTGTGGATTGCATCGATATCTATCGTCATATCAAACAAAATTCGAGGCAGCGTCCGTGATGGTCAACGGCCGGATCGCTGTTGGCAGAAGTATATATCGTCTTTTAGCGATATGGTTTGGAAGCACTTTTGTCAACGAGGTTGGGTGGTTGCGCCACACCGCCCTCCTAGCTCGACGTGCGCGAAGACGAAGAGCCGACAACGTCCACCACCAGTCCCACGACGATTGCCACGGCACCGATGACGAACAGCACGCGGTGATTGCCGCCGCTGCTGTTGAAAATCGCCGAATAGGCGTAGCCGGCCAAGGCCTGGAAGGCGGCGAAGACCGTGGTCGCGCGGCT
>DASZGN010000055.1:0-4055 GCA_035938775.1 Trinickia sp. | reverse complement strand
CTCATTCGCCATGAAGACCCGAATCGCTCTTGCTCAAATCAATGTCACCGTCGGCGACTTCGCCGGCAACATCGCGAAGATCGTCGATGCCGCTCGCGCAGCGCATCGCGACGGCGCGAAGCTCGTCGTCACGCCCGAGCTGTCACTGTCCGGCTACCCGCCCGAAGACCTGCTGCTGCGCCCCGCGTTCTACACCGCAAGCGCCACGGCGCTCGCGACGCTCGCCGCACAGTTGAAGCCGTTCGCGGGCCTTAATGTGATCGTCGGGCATCCGCACCGCGATGTTGCCGATGCGGCGAGCGGTCATGGTAATGCAAACCGGCCGATCGAGCGCGGCGTGCCGCCTGTCGACACCTATAACGCGGCGTCGCTGATCGTCGACGGCGAGGTAGTCGGCACGTATCTCAAGCAAGACCTGCCGAACACCGAAGTGTTCGACGAAAAGCGCTACTTCGCCTCCGATGCGAAGCCGTTCGTCTTCACGCTGGACGGCGTCAAGTACGGCGTCATCATCTGCGAGGACGCCTGGCATGCATCGGCCGCGCAACTCGCCAAAGCGGCCGGCGCGCAGGTGCTCCTCATTCCCAACGGCTCGCCCTATCACCTGAACAAGGAAGCGACGCGCGTCGACATCTTGCGCGCGCGCATCGCCGAAACAGGTCTGCCCATCGTTTATGTGAACATGGTGGGCGCGCAGGACGAACTCGTCTTCGACGGCAGCTCGTTCGTGCTTGATGGAGAAGGCGAGATCGTCGCGAAGATGCCGCAGTTCGTGGAAGGTCACGCGATCGTCGAGTTCGACGGTGCGGCGCCGGTCCGCGGCGAAATTGCCGAGGCCGAGTCGCTCGAGGCCCAGGTGTACGCGGCGCTCGTGCTCGGCGTGCGCGACTACATCGGCAAGAACGGATTTCCGGGGGCGATCGTCGGGTTGTCGGGCGGCGTCGATTCGGCGCTCGTGCTCGCCGTCGCGTGCGATGCGCTCGGGTCCGAGCGCGTGCGCGCGGTAATGATGCCGTCGCGCTATACGGCCGACATCTCGACGCACGATGCCGCCGACATGGCGCGGCGCGTCGGCGTGCGCTACGACGAAATCGCGATCGCGCCAATGATGGAAGCGTTCCGCGGCGCGCTTGCCGGCGAGTTCGAAGGCTTGCCCGAAGATGCAACCGAGGAAAATATCCAGGCGCGCATTCGCGGCACCTTGCTGATGGCGCTTTCCAACAAGTTCGGCTCGCTCGTGCTCACGACCGGCAACAAGAGCGAGATGGCCGTGGGCTACTGCACGCTATATGGCGACATGGCGGGCGGCTTCGCGGTCATCAAGGACATCGCCAAGACGCTCGTCTATCGGCTGTGCCACTATCGGAACGCGGCATCGCGCTTCGCGACGCGCGATGTCATTCCGGAGCGGATCCTGACCCGCGCGCCTTCGGCTGAATTGCGCGAGAACCAGACGGATCAGGACAGCCTGCCGCCCTACGAAGTGCTCGACGCGATCGTGCGGATGTACATGGAAGAGGACAAGCCGCTTGCCGAAATCGTCGCGGCGGGCTTCGCGCGCGAGGACGTGGCGCGCGTCACGCGGCTCATCAAGCTCAACGAATACAAGCGCCGGCAGGCGCCCATCGGCATTCGCGTCACGCACCGCGCGTTCGGCCGCGACTGGCGTTATCCGATTACCTCGCGCTACGCCGAACCGATCGAGTGAGGTGCGCTCGGGTTCGCGTCGCTCGAGGCGCTTTCAGGCGCGCGGCGTAGAATCGATTCAATCCTTTGCACGACCTAACGAGGCACGACATGAAACGCATCACTGCAATCATCAAACCGTTCAAGCTCGATGAAGTGCGCGAAGCGCTTGCGGAAGTGGGGCTGACCGGCCTGACGGTCACTGAGGTAAAAGGCTTCGGACGTCAAAAGGGGCATACGGAGCTTTATCGCGGCGCCGAGTATGTCGTCGATTTTCTGCCGAAGGTGAAGATCGAAGTCGTCGTGGCGAACGAGCAGTGCGACAGCGTCATCGATGCCATCATCGGCGCCGCGCGCACGGGCAAGATCGGCGACGGCAAGATTTTCGTGGACCCTGTCGAGCGTGCGATCCGCATCCGCACCGGTGAGGAAAACGAAGCGGCGGTGTGAGCCGGCGTCACCCCATGTACCGACAAAAAAACGGTGCGACGCCCTGACGGACACCGCACCGATACGCGCCTCTCGCAGCAGCGTGAAATGAAACTGTATTGAAGTCGTTGTTTCCTGCTACACCACTCGCTTAGAACGAGTGCTGAATACCCGCGTAGACGCCCGATTGGCTGTGACCGGGCAGCGGGTTATCGTTGGTCGCGTTGCCGGGGCCGAAGTTGTTGGCCTCGAGACCGTAGTTCGCACTCTTGCTGTTGCGGACCGTCGCGATCTGGATGTCGAGCAGCGTGCGCTTCGACAGGTTGTAGGTACCGCCGATCGTGTAGATCGTCGCGTTGCCCGAGCCGTTGTTGCCGTTCACGTGATAAACGGCGGCGATCGCAGCCGCGGCGGGCGAGGCCTGCCACGTGATGCCGCCCCATTCGTGGTCGAGCGTGGTCGGCGTGCCCGGCAGGGAAGCGGTGATGCCGGCCGTGCGCACGGCTTGATACCCGCCTTGAATCTTGAACTGGCCGAGGAAGACGTTGACGGCTGCCGTGTACTCGCGCGAGTACTGGTACGGGCCGCTCGGAATCGGATTTTGCGGGCCCGTTGCCTGGCCGTTGAGCGTACCGTTGATCGGGTTGCGGATCTCGTCGTACATGCCGCGTACCTGGAAGAGTGCCGACGAGTAAGTGACTTGCAGGCCGGCTTCGCGGCCTTGGCCGCTCGGGTTGTTGCCGTTCCAGTTCGTCGCGTTCGACAACGAGTATTGACCGTAGGCGTCGAAGCCGTAGAAATTCGGCGACTGGTACGAAATGTTGTTGCTCGACTGCGGCCAGTTGCGGCCACGCACGAGCGATGCGGAGGACCAGTTCGACTGGCCGAACGGATCGAAGTCCCACACGCCGTTAGAGATGAAGAGCTCGCGGCCCATCAGGAACGTACCGTAATCTTTGTGCGACAGGCCGACGGTCGCCCAGCGATTGAACATCGAGCCGGCCGAGCCGAGGCTGCCCGTCATCGTGCTGAAGCTGCCTTCCAACTGGAACACGGCCTTCAGGCCGCCGCCCAAGTCCTCGGCACCTTTCATGCCCCACAGGCTCGTACCCCAGTCGCCGCTTTCCGCGCGCACGCGCGAACTTCCGTTTTGGCCGCCCAGGCCGTTGAGGTACTCGACTCCCGCGTCAAGGCGCCCGTACAGTGTCACGCTGCTCTGCGCTTGTGCGACCACGCCGGCGGACATGAGCGCCGCAGCGAGCAAAGCTTTTTTCATCGTCTCCTCCATTAACCTTATCAAAAAGTAAAGCGGCTACTGCGAATAGCGCGCGGGCTCCTAGCGCCGCTCGCGCGGGAATCGGTATCCAGGGGAGATGTACGTCTGACCGCCCGTTCGAGCGGTGTCTCCTAGTTTGAAGTAAAACTACATGTTTGTAACATGCGTTTTGTACTTTAGTTACTAATTTAGCAAAAATACATTTCAGTGGCGACGGAAATCGTAGTATCGCTAGACGCTGTGTCAAATTCGCCATACACCTGCGATGCGGTGCGCCGCAGTGCGACCCGTCAAAGCTCGGCGTGCCTTGTCCGCCAAGGGACACACAACGTGCCAAGCGGCGCCTCAAGGATTCTCGCTATTGACGATGCATACCGGCGGGAGTATGGGGCTGGGAGGTTCTTGGCGTGCGGTGCGCGGGCGAAAAAAAAGGCGCCGCAGCGCCTTTCGGTGAACGCGGGCCGTCGCCGGCCCTTTTGCGCAGCCTATTTGAGGCTGCCGGACAGGAATTGCTTCAGTCGCTCGCTTTTCGTGTTGCCGAAGACCTCGCTTGGATGGCCTTCTTCCTCGACGCGTCCCTGGTGCAGGAACATCACGTGGTTCGAGACGTTGCGCGCGAAACCCATCTCGTGGGTGACGACGATCATCGTGCGGCCTTCCTCGG
>DASZGN010000054.1:0-12295 GCA_035938775.1 Trinickia sp. | reverse complement strand
ACGTGCGCCCGACGGTGTTCGTCGAGAACTTCTTCCTGAGGTTCGCGGCGCCATCTGTCGCGGCCGACAACGAGATCCGGCTGCCGTTCGGCGACGGCAGGACCTCTCCTGTCGCTGCCGCCGACGTGGCGCGTTCGCTGGCGGCGATCCTGGCCGATCCCGCGCCGCATATCGGCGCGACCTATCATCTGACAGGCCCCGAGTCGCAGGACATGCACTATTACGCGGCCGAGTACTCCGCCGCGCTCGGGCGCACCATCACGTACCGCGACATTCCCGTGGGCCCGTGGCGCGAAACGTTGGTGAAGCGCGGCATGGCCCCGCATCTGATCGAGCACTTGAGCGCGATGGCCGATCTGCACAGGGCGGGCCGCTACGACCGTATGACGGACGACGTTCAAAAGCTCACGGGCCAGGCACCCGCGAGCGTGCGGGAGTTCGTGCGCCGTCACGCCGAAGCTTTCACGGCGAGCGATAAGCCGGCAGGCGCGGCGTAGTCGGACTTCGAGCCGGGTCGGAGAGTAACTCTCCAGAACCGGCGTTTAGGCCGGGGTCCCGGCTCGCCGCCCTGCGCCCCGGAGGAACTCCTCTTGGGGCAAAGGGGGAGGTTTCCAACCGAAGTCGGTTTTACGATCAGCCCGGCGCTGACATTCCGCGGCGAGCGGTGAAAGGCGTGTCGAAGACGCACGAGGGGCGGCTGCGGCACGCGGGCCGCCCACTCTGCTCAGAAAGCCGCGTTACGCCACGATGCGCCGGCGCGCATCGGGAAGCGCATCGAGCACGCTTTCGAGTTGCGCCGCGCCCGCGACGACTGCGCTGAGAAACATGCTGATCGAGAAATGAATCATGCGATCGACGGGGACGGGAAGATCCGATCTCGGTACGCGGTCGGAGAGAATCAGCGCGGCGAGACCGTGCTCGACGCTCCACGCGGCATGCGTGACGAGCGGAAGCGATTTCTTGTTCCAGCCGTTTTCCACCGCAAGCTGCTCGACCGCCGAGGCAAATAGCGCAAACGACTTGTCGCTTTCCTCGGTGAGCTCTTCATGGATGCCGCGCTCCACGATGCGGGGGCCGACCATCAAGTCGAACAGCCCCTTGTGGCGCTGTGCGAAATCCACGTACACCCGCATCATTCGATACGTCTTGATTATTGCCGTTTCTTCGGACACCTGAATATCGTGGCGCAGCGCGGCGAGATCGCGAAACCCGTCGGCCGCAATGGCCGCAAGCAACCCTTCCTTGCCCGGAAAGTGCCGCGATGGCGCGGCTTCCGATACACCAACCGCGCGAGCGAGATAGCGCAGGCTGAGCTCGCGCGCGCCCACTTCCTCCAACGCGCGGCGGCCTTCCGCAATGAGCGCGTTACGCAGGTTTCCGTGATGGTAGGGCGCGGCGCTGCCTGTAGAGGTTTTCGAAGTCACGTTTTCGTGAAGAAAGCATTCCCGGATGGATAGCGCGGATTATAGGCGGCCCTTTTTGCGGCGTACATGGTGCCACGTTTCGCTTCCTGAACGCCTTGCACCTCGATCGGCTTGATACGCCCGTGCAATGTTCTCGCCATGTGAACGCCCGGGAATACCCTGATTAGGGTGTGCATGTTCACAGTGTTAGCATTAGAGCACTCTTTCAAGCGCCGGTACAGCGTCGTGCCGGCAGACCCTCCAGGAACGGACGAGACATGAGCACTGTTCACTTTGAAAAAAATGGCGCCGTCGGCGTCGTCACGATGGCGAAACCTCCGCACAACCTGCTCGAGGATGCGTTCATAAGGGATTTGCTTGCCGCCTACCGTGCCGCAATCGACGAGGGGTGCCGCTCGATTCTGCTGCGCAGCGCCATGCGCCACTTCTGCGCGGGCGCCGACGTGGCAGGCTTCGCGGGCGGCGGCCGCCGGCGCGAGCAGGCGGACCTCGATGCATTGCTCGACGCGCTCGAGAACGTGCCTGTGCCCACCGTCGCGGCGGTGCACGGCGGCGCGCTCGGCGGTGGCCTCGAGCTCGCGCTCACCTGCGACATGATCGTCGCGGCGGACACCGCGTTCTTCGGCATGGCGGAGTCGTCGCTCGGGCTGCTGCCGCTTTTGGGCGGTGTGCAGCGGGTTGTGCAGCGCGTGGGTCCCGCGCGGGCGAAGGAAATGGCGATGTTCGGCCGGCGTCATGACCCGGTCACGCTCGAGCGCTGGGGGGTAATCAATCTCGTCACCGCGGAAAGCGAGTTGCCGGCGGTTTCGATGTCATGGGCGCGTCAGCTCGCGGCGGGCCCGACGGTCGCGCTCGGCGGCATCAAGAAGCTCGCCAACCTGTCGGCGCGCCGCGGGATCGAGGGCGCTGATGCCAAGCAGACCGAAATGAACAACATCATGTGGGCGAGCGCCGATCAGAAGCGCGGGCTTGAAGCCTTCGCCAAAAGCGGTCCGGGCTCGGCAATCTTCGAGGGGAACTGATGATGAGCGCTCCACTGGAAGGACTCAAGGTCGTCGACTTCACGCGCGTGCTCGCGGGCCCGCTTTGCACGAAGACGCTGCGCGATCTCGGTGCCGACGTGACCAAGATCGAGCCGCCCGGCGGCGACTCGGGTCGCGGCGGCGTGCCGCACATCGGCACCATGTCGGTCTACTACATGCAGCAAAACGCGGGCAAGCGCAATCTCAGTCTCGACCTGAACTGGCCCGAGGCCCGGCAGATCGTGACGGACCTGTGCCGCGACGCGGACATCATCGTCGAGAATTTCCGCCCCGGCACGCTGGCCCGCTTCGGGCTTGGGTATGAACAGGTGAAGGAGTTCAATCCGTCGGTCGTGTATGTGTCGATGAGCGGCTATGGTCAAACCGGCCCCTGGCGCAACCGGCCGGCCTTCGCACCGACGGTGCAGGCCGAAACCGGCCTCACCGACATCCTGCAGAAGCACTATGGGTTCGACTCCGACAAGCTCATGAACGATGCGTGCAGCCATGCGGATGTCTATACGGGCCTGCAAGGCGTGATCGCGGTGCTTGCCGCGCTCAACCATCGCAACCGAACAGGCGAGGGCCAGCATGTGGATGTCTCGATGGCCGCGACGATGCTGGCCGCCAACGAGCGGGCGGGCGCGCAGCTTTCGGGGATCGATACGGACGGCGAGCCGCCCGCGCTGAGCGCGGCGGAATCGCACATCTTCAGCCTGCCCGACGGACGGCAACTGACCATCGCAGCAAGCCCGATCTACACGCCGATGTTCTTGCGCTTTTGTTCGATGATGCGTCGCACCGATCTGCTGCGCGATCCGCGCTTCGCGACGGCGCATCTTCGCCGACAAAATCTCGACGCCTTGCTGAGCGAGGTGAGGGCGTGGGTGATGACGTTCAGCGATCTCGAGGAGTTGCAGGCACAGGTCAGCGAGGGCGGGCTTGCGGTCGGTGTCGTGCGCACCACGAGCGATCTCGCGGAATCGGAATGGGCGGCCGATTGGGGTGCCATCGTGAACGTCGATGACCGCTCGGGCGGCACGATGCGCATGCCCGGGGCGCCATGGCGCTTTAGCAGCGCGACGCTGCCGCCGCCCGGCATCCCCGCGTTTCAGGGGGAGCACAATGTCGAGCTCTTGACCGAGCGCAACGTCGACCCCGAGTTGATTCAGGAGTTGCGGCAACGCCGCGTGCTGCTGAGCCGTCGCAGCTTGCGCGGGGAATTCGATGCGCCTTGATCACACGCACGACGCGGCTGCGAGAAGCTGGGTCGAGTCCGCCAATGCGCAAGGCACGCCGTTTCCGCTGCAAAACCTGCCGTTCGCGATCTTCCGCCGCAAGGGGCAAGGCGAGGCCTTTCGCGGCGGCGTCGCGCTCGGAGATTTCGTGATCGATGTCGCCGCGCTCGTGCGCACGGGGCTGCTCGAGAGCCTCGCCTCACAAGCGGCGCTCGCGTGCGTGCAGCCGACGCTCAACGAATTCTTCGGCATGGGCCCGGCGGCCTGGCGCGCCTTGCGATACGCACTTTTCGCGCTTTTCGAGGCGAGCGGCGCGCGCTGGAGCACGACGACGCAAGCGTGCCTGATTCCGCAGGATCAAGTCGAATACGGCCTGCCCGCGAGCATCGGAGACTACACGGATTTCTACACGTCGATCGATCACGCGCGCAACGTCATGAGGGTGATGCGTCCGGGTGCTTCGTTGGCGCCGAACTTCAAGTGGATGCCCGTGGCGTATCACGGCCGCGTGTCGAGCATTGGCATGTCGGGTCAACGCGTTCGCCGCCCCCGCGGGCAGCGTATGGCGCCGGAGGCGCTTGCGCCCGAGTTCGCGACGAGCGCCAGGCTCGACTATGAGCTGGAGCTGGGCATCTTTATCGGCTCGGGGAATTCGCAAGGCACGCCCATTCCGGTGGGGGAGGCCGAGCAGCACGTATTCGGCCTGTGTCTGCTCAACGACTGGTCGGCGCGCGATATTCAGACGTGGGAGTCCTCGCCGCTCGGTCCGTTTCTCGCCAAGAACTTCGCGACCACCATTTCGCCGTGGATCGTCACGATGGATGCGCTCTTGCCATTCCGTTGCGCATGGCACCGGCCATCGGACGAACCGCAGCCGCTCGCGTACCTCGATGCGCCCGAAGTGCGCGAGCAGGGCGGCTTCGATATTCAACTCGAAGTGTGGCTGAAGTCCGCGTCGGAGCCAGCGGCGGCGCAAGGCACGCGGGTGTCGAGCACGAGCTTTCGCCATCAGTACTGGACCGTGGCGCAGATGGTGGCGCACCACACCATCGGCGGGTGCAATCTGCGCAGCGGGGATCTGCTTGGCAGCGGCACGATCTCGGGGCCCACCGCTGCCGAGGCCGGTGCGCTGATCGAGCTCACAGAGGCCGGCAGCGTGCCGGTGCAGTTGGTAAACGGCGAGCGCCGCGGCTTTCTCGAAGACGGCGACACAGTCGTCATGAAAGGGTGGTGCGAACGTGCGGGTTTCGCTTCGATCGGTTTCGGCGAAGCGAGGGGCGAGGTCTTGCCCGCGCTTGCCGATTGAGCGGCCGAAGCATCGACCGGCTGAAGCATTGAGGCATTGAAGCGTTAAAGCGTTAAAGCGTTAAAGCGTTAAAGCGTTAAAGCGTTAAAGCATTAAAGCATTAAAGCATTAAAGCATTAAAGCAAGCGAAAGGCTCAAGCACGGCCGTCTTTTCACTCTGCTGGCCGGCATGGTGCCGACCTGCACATGTATGACCGCCGGCAGACCGACGAGGTCGCCGACGAGGAGGAGACATCTCATGAACGTCGGACACAGCGCGGATGCGTCCGCCATTGGCATCGCATCCGAGCCGGCTTTGCGGCGTGCGTATGCATCGTCGGAATGGCGCATCATTCCCATTCTGTTTTGCCTATGGCTGTTGGCGTGGGTCGACCGTGCCAACGTCGCATTCGCGAAGCTGCAGATGCTTTCCGATCTGCATTTCAATGAGATCGTGTATGGACTTGGCGCGGGCTTGTTCTTTCTCGGCTATGTCGTGTTCGGCATTCCCACCGGGCTCGTTCAGCAGCGCATCGGCGCGCGCAGGACAATCTCCGCGATCGTAATCGGTTGGGGCGCCACGAGCGTCGCGATGATCTTCGTCAGCAAGCCGATTCCGTTTTATGTGCTCAGATTCTTGCTTGGCGCGTTCGAGGCGGGCTTTTATCCCGGCGTGATTCTTTACTTCAACAGCTGGTTTCCGACCAAGCGGCGAACACGCAACTTCAGCATCTTTCATTCGGCGGCGATCTGTTCGACAGTGGTGGTCGGTTTGAGCGGCGGCTTTGCGTTGGAGCACTTGAGTGGCGTGCTGTCGCTCGCGGGCTGGCGCTGGATGTTTCTCGTGCAAGCGGCGCCGACGTTGCTCATCGGCTTGCTCGTGTGGTTCGTGCTGCCCGATAGTCCCGCGACGGCGCCTTGGTTGTCGCCCGAAGAGCGCACGCTGATCGAGAACGATCTCGCTCGCGACCGCGGACCGGCCGCGAGCGGCACCGAGACGCGGCCGGTGTTCACGAATCCGGTCGTGTGGGTGTTGGTTCTCACATACTTCTCCATCCTTACGGCAAACTCGGCTTTGAGCTTTTACATCCCGACGATCCTGCGCGAGGCGGGCTTCGGCGGCTACTCGGCGATCGGCAATGCCATCGCGGTGATCTGCATTCTCGGCGCGCTCGGCAACATCGCACTTTCAACGTACGCGAGCCGGCATCGCGAAGTCAGGTTCTTGTGCGCGATCGCGTCGTTATTGAGTGTCGCGAGTCTTCTCGTACTCGTGTTCGTCTGGCATAGCAGCCGCATGGCGACGTTTGTCACGCTCATCATCGCGCTTGCCGGAACGGGTGCGGGCATCTCGCTCTTCTGGCAGACGCCTGCGCGTTATCTCCAGGCGGGCGCGCTTGCCGTGGCGGTGCCGTTCATCAGCTCGGTGGCGAATATCGCAGGGTTTCTCACGCCATCGTTGACCGGCTATGTCCGTGAGATGTCAGGTACCTATGCAGGCGGGTTCGTCGGGGCGGCATGCGTGCAGGCATTGGCGGCCGTTCTTCTGATCGTGGCGCTGCCACTCGTCTTGCGCAGGCGCGCGCACATCGAAGCCTGCGAAAAGTGCTGATGAAAAACGAACAGGCAAACATGGGCGCATTGAGCCATATCCGCGTACTCGATCTCACCCGCGTGCTCGCCGGGCCGTGGTGCGCGCAAACGCTTGCCGACTTCGGCGCCGACGTGATCAAGGTCGAGCGCCCCGGCAGCGGCGACGACACGCGTCACTGGGGGCCGCCTTACTTGAAGGCAGCCAACGGCGAAGACACGCGCGAGGCGGCCTACTACCTGGCGGCCAACCGGAACAAGCGCTCGGTGACGGTGGATATCGCCACGGCCGAGGGGCAGCGGATCATCCGCGAGCTCGCCGCAAAGAGCGATGTCGTGCTCGAGAATTACAAGGTAGGACAACTGAGTAAATACGGTCTCGACTACGCGTCGCTCAAGGCCGTAAAGCCCGACATCGTCTACTGTTCGGTGACGGGCTTCGGCCAGACCGGGCCGTACGCGCCGCGCGCGGGCTATGACTTCATCGTGCAAGGCATCGGCGGTTTCATGAGCATCACCGGCGAGCGCGACAGCGAGCCGGGTGGCGGGCCGCAGAAAGCGGGTGTGGCGATCGCCGATCTGATGACGGGCATGTACGCGACGGTGGCGGTACTCACCGCGCTCGCGCATCGGGACCGTACCGGAGAAGGGCAGTACATCGACATGGCGCTGCTCGACGTGCAGGTCGCGATGCTTGCCAACGTCGGCGCGAATTTTCTGGCGAGCGGCAAGGCGCCCGAGCGCTGGGGCAATGCGCACGCGAACATCGTGCCTTATCAGACGTTTCGCACGAGCGACAGCTGGATTATCGTCGCGGTCGGCAACGACGGGCAGTTCCGCAAATTCGTCGAAGCGGGCGGCCGGCCCGAGCTCGCCGACGACGAGCGTTTTGCAGCCAATCCGGCGCGCGTGCGCCATCGGGACATTCTCGTGCCGATGCTTGCGGAAATGGTCGGCACCCGCACCAAGCGCGAATGGATCGATGCGCTGGAAGCGGCAGGTGTGCCGTGTGGGCCGATCAACGATCTGGCCGAAGTGTTCGACAACGAGCAGGTGATCGCGCGCGGCATGGGAGTGGCGCTGCCGCATCCGTCCGGGGGCACCGTGCGTCTCGTGAACAACCCGGTCAAGATGAGCGCCACGCCGCCGCGCGCGCCGGCGCATCCGCCGATGCTCGGGGAGCATACGGATGACGTGCTGCGCGAAATGCTTGGGTATGACGACGCGCGTCTTGAAGCGTTGCGTGCGGCGTCGGTGATTTGAGAGTTGGGGGCAGGCGCACGGTCTTTCTAACCCGGTAGACGGATTTCGCGGGCATGATTCTGGCAGGAGAACTTTCCCTTCGAATCCGCCCGTGCGATCAAGGGCATTCTTAGGCACCGAACGGTCTGGAGGCGGATTTGTTTGCCGCCGTGCTGGAACTGGTCGCGGCACTTTGATTAGACGCGAAGACCGCCGCATCCGCGATTGGGACGCTTAACTAAAAATCCACCTCGGTTTGGGTGGAATAAAGTGATCGTTCCATACGTTTCTCTGTCGAAGGTAAAGTAGGGAGACACAAAAGCAGCGAAAACTTGGAACGCCACGCTGAAGCGGCTACGCCGCGCGCGGCGGGCGCTCCCGTAGATAACATCATGTGCAACATACTTCGACTTGGACCGGCACTACTTGCCGGTCTGCTCTGCGCAGGCCCCGTGGCGGCTCAGATTTACGAAGGGCCGATGGATACTTCCACGTGCCGTGACGTGTCAGGTCAAGCAGAAATCGACGGCGTCATGCAGCCGTTCACTGGGCGGGCTTGCCAGCAGCCCGACGGCACCTGGGTGTTAGTGAACGGCTATGGCCAGTCATGGGGCGTGCCGGACTACGCGTACTCGGACTACGCGTACTACAACGAGCCCTGGTACTGGGGGTCGCCGGCCTGGTTCGGCGGGTCATTCGTTTTCTTTGACGACTTCCACCGCCGCCACCACCATCACTTTGACCACGACTTCGATCACGATCGCTTTGATCACGGCTTCGATCACGATCGCTTCGGCCACGACTTCGATCACGATCGCTTTGACCACGGCTTCGATCACGATCGCTTCGGCCACCGTCCGCATCACATCGTAGGCATGCCGTCGGGGTTCCGCGATCATCCGGGGCGCGGCATGGCCATGCCGTCCAGCGTCCCCGCTCAACCGTCGCACACCATAGCCATGCCGCCCAGCGTTCCGGCTCAACCGTCGCGCAGCGTAGGCATGCCGCGCAGCGTTCCCGCTCAACCGTCGCATAGCGTAGCCATGCCGCCCAGCGGCCCCGCTCAAGCGGGGCACATGGTAGCAATGCCGTCCCGCGTGCCCGCGCAAGCGGGGCACATCTGGACCGGCGGACGTGGCTGGGGCGGCGAAGGCGGACATGCCTCGGGTGGCGGAGGTGGTCATATGGGGAGCGGCGCAGGCGGACACTCCTCGGGAGGAGGCCTGGGCGGCGCCATGCACGGGCATTAATCGAGCGGGAGGCGAAGAATGCGACCGCGCCAGTGGCCGGGGCGCGGTGAGCCGCTTCAGACCGCGCTTTCGCGCTCCATGCGCTGGTCATCAGCGCCGCGGTGCAGCGTCTGCTGTGCTTTCAGATAGCGTGTGAGCTCGGCGTTAGTCACGAAGCTCGCGGCGGAGGAGGCCGCGAGAATGTCCCTGGCCTCTTGCGGTTTCGCGATCGCGAAGCCCTGCACGTAGTCGACGCCTAGTTCGTTCAGCGCGCGCAAGGTCTCGAGGTCTTCGACCCATTCGGCGATGCTGCGCATGCCGAGATTGCGTGCGAGGGTAATGATCGCCTCGACGATCGCGATGTCGGCCGGATGGTTACACATCGTGCGCACAAACTCGCCGTCGATCTTTAGTGCATCGGCCGACAGCTTCTTCAGGTAACGTAACGACGTATGACCCGCGCCGAAATCGTCGATCGCGATCTTCGCACCCATGTCGTGCACGCGCGCGATGAAGCGCTCTGTATGCTCGAGATCGTGCAGCGCGACGCTTTCGGTGATTTCGATGCACAGGTAATGGACGACGTCCTCGTGACGCGAGAACAGCGCGAACAGCTCGTCGAGGAAGTGTTCGTCGTTGAGCGAACCACCGCTCAGGTTCACGCACACGAAGCAAGTGTTGGAGAGCGACGCGCGGTTCTCGCTGAGCCATGCGAGCGTCGTCGAGAGCACCCAGCGGTCGATCGCGATGATGGTGCCGGAGTCCTCGGCGGCGGCGATCAGCTTCGCGGCGGTCGCCACCGAGCCGTCCGGCATGCGCAGACGCAGCAGCACCTCGAAGTCGAGCGCTTCTGCCGGTGCGCGCATCGACATGATCGGTTGCATCACGAGGAACAGCCCCTCGGGCAGCCGGCTCTGTCCCAGCGCCTCGATCAGATTGATCTCGGCGGCGCGCTCCTCGAACGCCGGCGCGCCCTTGCGCAGTGCGACGAGCCGCGCATTGCCGCCGCGTTTCGCGGCGCGACACGCGCGGTCGGCATAGGCGAGGGCGTCCTGGACCCGTTCACCTTGCGAGCACTCGACTACGCCGATCGATCCCCTGACCTGGAACGCTCGCGTGTCGACATGAAGCGGTGCGGAGTTCAACGCCATGACGAGTTCGCGGCAGCGCGCGATTGCATCGTCGATCGCCATGTTCGCGAGCACGCACACGAACTCGTCACCGCCGATGCGCCCGATCGGCACGTGGGAGCCGAGACGCTCGACGAGGCGCGCAGCGACATGCCGCAGTATCTCGTCGCCGGTCCCATGGCCGAACAGGTCGTTGAACAGCTTAAACCGGTCGAGATCGAGATACGCGAGTGCCCACGGGCCGCTTTCGCCGCATTGCCGGCCGATTGCATGCTCGATGCCGCGACGGTTCAAGAGACCGGTGAGGGGGTCGTGCTCGGCTAAAAAGTGCAGCCGCTCCACCGCTTTCGAGCGGTCCGTCACGTCTTCGAGCGAGCCTTCGATGAAGCCGTTCGCGCGAATCGCCCGCAGCGAGTAGCGCCGCGCGCCTGTCTTCGTGCCGGCTGTGCCCTCGATTTCGATCGACGCCGAGTCGTCCCGCTCCAGGAGTTCACAAAGGGCGCGCTCGGCGCCCGGGGCGAAATAGTCGGCCCAGCTATGCGTGTCGTAGTGCTGATGAGGCAGGCCGAGCATCGAGTGCAGCGCCGGATTGGCGCGAACGAAGCAGCTTTCCCCGTTCAGCGTGAAGAGTCCGATCGGCGTGACGTCATACGTGTTGCGCAGCTCGATCTGCATTTGCCGGCGGCGATCGCGCTCTTCGCGCATCCGTTCCGCAATAGCGAACGCACAAAGCATGCT
Source organism: Trinickia sp. (assembly GCA_035938775.1). Classification (GTDB taxonomy): domain Bacteria; phylum Pseudomonadota; class Gammaproteobacteria; order Burkholderiales; family Burkholderiaceae; genus Trinickia. The sequence continues at coordinate 1,397 of DASZGN010000054.1, read as the reverse complement.
CGACGACAGCGCCGTCACTACGGGGCTCAGCGTGCCCGCCAGCGCTTTCACGCCGAACGCGGCGGCGAGCACTTCCGACAGCGTCGCGAACAGCACGATGGCCATTGACGCGACATACCAGAGCACGGTGCGCGAGCGCGCCTTGATGACCAACTGCACGAGGAAGTAGGTCAGCACCAGTATGCAGAAGCTGGCGCTTGCCCACAGCACCGGAATGAAGTGCGCGTAATTCAGCGTGAATGCGGCGGCCATCAGCAGGCAGCCGCCATATCGCACGGCGTGCAGGCTCCAGCGCAGGCCGATTTCTTTCAGCTCGCGGCGAAACAGCTCCACAAAGAGGGCCGTGGTCAGCACGTAATAGGCAGCGAACGTGAATTCCCGCAAAAACGCGATATGGTCGGGCGGGATGAGCCGGCCCATCCATTCGGTATCGAAGCCCATTGCGTTCGCGCTCAACCGGAGGTTGCCGACGAGCCAGGCGGCAAAGATCACGTAAGTCCATTCGCGATTGATGATTGCCGTAACAAACACGAAGATCGCGAGCGTCAGCAGGCCGCCGGTGATCAGCGATGCGCCCTGTTGAAAATCGAGGGTTGATACCTCGAGCTTGTCGCGGCTCGATGCGGAAGCGGTGATATACGCGGGTCCGGAGAAGGTGCCTCGGCACAGGATCTGCGAATGGGGGGCGTGCTCGTCGAGCCTGAGCGCAAAGCCGGCCTTGTTGAAGCGCATCTCGCCGCTCGTGCCGTGGCGGTCGCCCGCGCCGAGCAGCGTAAAAACGGGGGCCGTCCGCCAGCAGGATAGCGTCAGCGCGTGCCGCGACGGCAGGTCGATGAATGTGGCGCCTCCACTGGCCAGGACAGGCGCGGTGAGCATGAACCAGAATGGCGTTTCCGCGAGATGGGTACTGAAACGTGCAGTGGGCACAGTATCGCGCAGGCGGGCGATGGCGATGGCGGGTGGCAGTGTCGCCGACGGATCCGCAATCACGGGAAAGCTGAGCGGGACCGTTCCCGTAGTATCGAATTGGCGCGGCGCCCAGAGCATGACTGCGACGCTGCCAAGCGCAATCACAAATGGCGCTACGTACACTGAGAACCGCCGGAAAGCCCAGCCGGTCAGTCGGTCCCGAAACGCCCACTTCACGCTTGTCATTTGCTGCCCTTCCCCAATGACTTCACTCTCGATTTCATTGCAACGCTGCGATAGTCGGCAGCGAAAGCACGACTGCGCTGACGCCGCCAACCTGTTGTCCGCCCGAATGGCTCCGAGCGGACATCTTGCTTTACGCTCCGCTCAGCGACCGCAGACGGCCTGAGGCGCTGCTCGGCAGGCCGCCGCACCCAGTGCCGTGGCCGGCTTCACCCTGCTTCGATGCGACGCTGACGTCGATGTCG
>DASZGN010000053.1:0-1701 GCA_035938775.1 Trinickia sp. | reverse complement strand
ACTTTGCGCCACGCATCGAGGCCGCCTCGCGCGGCGACGTTCTTGTCGACGATCTGCTCCGCGCTCAGGGTCTGCGTCGTCTGCGCAATCTGCTCGCCCGCGAATACGGTCGCAGCCAGGCAGCCGACGAGCACCCACAATGTGGTTCTCTTCATGCTCATGCACTCCCCCCGTTGTCGGCTCAATGGTTCGCCAACTTAGCCCCGGCCAACTGCGGTTTGGCGAAAAGCGCATCGTCCGCGGGCTGATTCACTGTCACGTGATCGATCTTCAGCTTGCGCGTCTCTTTGACGCCCGTGACGACGGTCTCGAACGTATGCGGCATGACGAGCCCGTTTTCTTTTCGATAGTCGCGATAGAAGATCGCGACGTTATGCATCCTGCCGTCGAGTTTGCGCGGCTCGCCGTCCATCTTCAGTTCGAGAAAATTGGCCGCGTCGATCCATACGCGGCGCGACGAGTTGTCTTTCGCCGTCAGCTTCAGCACATACGCGCGGTGCCCTTCCACGAACTCCGTGCCGAGCGCCTCGACCTTCGTACCCTTGCTCGCGTAGTCGATGAGTGGGCCGTCCAGCTCAGCCGCGGCAGCAGCCGATTTGGCTTCGTCCGGGGTGAAAGGCTCCACGTCGTTGCGCCCGAGGAAGGGCCGCACCTTCCAGCCCTGCGTGCCGTCATAGACCTGGAAAGCCGTCTTGTCCTGGAAGCGAACTTCGAAGCGACTCTTGTGCGGCCGCTTCATCGTCATCACGAACGGCAACATCGTGTTCTTCTTGCCGCCGACATCGAGTTGACCCGACATCGTCATCGAGTTGACCGCGCGCCAAGCCTGTGTGCCACCGCGCGCCGCAGCGTTGCGCTCGACGATCTGCGCCGCGGTGAGGTGCGCCGCCCCCGCGGCTTGAGCGGTACCGGCGGCCGAAGCCGCTGTTGCCGTCGGGCTGCTTATCAGAAAGCCCGCAGCCGTTGCCGCTGACAATGCTGACAACGCTGAAAGCGCTGAAAACGCCTTGAAAAGAAGTCGCGTCATGTTGCATCCCCCTTTGTCCCATGACTTGAAAACGCGCGAGTTGCCCCGAGCGCGATCATTCGACCAGCAAACCATCGATGTGGTATGTGCCCACCCACACACTCACGCGATCGCCGGCCTTGATCGGATTGCCTTTGTTCGAGAACACCATCCAGTACGCTTGTCCGACTTCCAGCTGCCCGGTCTGACGCAGCTGGCCGATCTTGTCCATGACCGGCACTTCGAGCACCGTGTGGCTCGCCTCCGCGTACAGGTACGCGGGTGCACGCTTGTCGACGAGCACTTGCGCCGCCACCGGGTCCGTCACGCGATAGGAGAAGCGAATCAAGTTGCCCGACGCGGTGCGGCGCACGCTCAAGTTGTCGACGCCCCTCATCATTCCGTAGTACTGCTTGGCATGTCGCGTAAGACTGACGGGCAAGTACGGCGAGCCCGCCGGCTTCGCCTGGGCCGCGGCCGCTGGGCCGGCCGCGGCCGGCCGAACCAGGGCCGCGGCGAGCGAGACGCTGCTCGCCACGAGCACCATCGACATCGTCAGACGGGCGGGCCGCTTCATTGCCGCGCTCCCGAAGGCGCCACGTTCAGCGCAAGCCCGGACAGCACGCCGAACAGACCGGCCGGCGGGGCCCCCAGCGCGAGCGGATCCATCGGCGCGCCGCCACGCTCGAACTGGA
>DASZGN010000052.1:0-2030 GCA_035938775.1 Trinickia sp. | reverse complement strand
GGCGATAAACGATTCATAGGTCTGCGCCGTGTAGTCGACGAGCTGACGCGCCTGCGCGGACAGATCGAGCAACCCGATCGTCGATGCGACGGCGGAGTTCTTGAAGACGTTCAGAAACTCGGATGTGAGCGGCGGCACGATGATGCGAAAGGCGACCGGCAGCAGCACGTAGCGATACGTCTGCCACTGCGTGAAACCCATCGCGAGGCCCGCGGCGCGCTGGCCGCGCGGCAGCGCGTTGATTGCCGCGCGCACTTGCTCGCACACGCGCGCGGCGGTGAAAAGCCCCAGGCAGATGATCGACGACGAAAAGAACTGCGCGCCCGGCGGCAACTGCTTGAACCAGGTGCCGATCGAGGCCGGCAACAGTTCCGGCGCCACGAGATACCAGACAAAAAACTGGACGATGAGCGGAATATTGCGAAACACGGCGACGTAGACTGTGCCGATGGCGGCGAGCCGTTTATTCGGGAGCGTGCGCAGCACGCCGAAAAACGAGCCGACGACAAGCGCGATCACCCACGCCGCGAGCGAAACCGTCACGGTCACGCGCATGCCCGAGAGCAGCCATCCGAGATAGGTGGTCGGTTCGCCCGTGGATACGGGGCTCAGCAAGATGCCCCAGTTCCAGTGATAGGACATAGAAGAACTTTCCAGCGGTGAGTGGAGTGAAAAGACGGGGGCGGCCGATGCCTGCCCCCGTCCCCGTGTTCACCTTGAGGCAAAGCGTCAGTCGAGCGCCTTGTCGTTAGGACCCTTGTAGAGCGCCTTCATGTCATCGCTTTCAGGGAAAGCAAGGTTGAGGCTCTTCGGCGGAATCGGCGATTCAAACCACTTTTGGTAGATCTTGTCGCCCTCACCCGAGGTTTCGGTCTTCGCGATCGCTTCGTCGACCACCTTCTTGAACTCCGTATCGCCCTTGCGCATCATGCAGCCATAGGCTTCATGCGACTGCGGCGCGCCGACGATGACGTAATCGCCCGGGTTCCTCGACTTCGCGCGTTCGCCGGCGAGCAGCGCATCGTCCATCATGAACGCCACCGCGCGGCCGGTTTCGAGCGTCTGGAACGAATCGCCATGGTCCTTCGCGCTGATGATGCTCATGCCCAGGCTCTTGTCCTGATTCATCTTGCGCAGCAGCCGCTCCGACGTGGTGCCCGCCGTCGTCACGACGGTCTTGCCTTTGAGGTCGGCGAAATCCTTGATGCCCGATTCCTTCTTCGTCATGAGACGCGTGCCGATCACGAAGATCGTGTTCGAAAACGCCACTTGCTGCTGACGCTCGGCGTTGTTCGTGGTCGAGCCGCATTCGAGATCGACCGTGCCGTTTTGCACCAGCGGAATCCGGTTTTGCGACGTGACCGGAATCATCTTCACGGTCAGGTTCGGCATGTTGAGCTTCTTCTTGATCGCGTCGACCGCTTTCATCTGGAACTCGTAGGAATAGCCGATGACGTTTTGCTTGTCGTCGTAATACGAGAAGGGAATCGAAGACTCGCGATGCCCCAGCGCGATCACGCCCGTGTCCTTGATCTTCTTGAGCGTTCCCGCGTCCTGTGCGTGTGCGGCACCGCCCACGAACGCGGCAACGACTGCCACTGCCCACACCGCTTTTTTCATCTCCATCTCGATTTCCTTCCTTTGGTTTTGAACTCGTGCATTTTAGCAAGCAACGATTTTTAAAGTGATGCAAAGCCAATTGCAATTTGCAATGTTGCGCCGAAGCCGCGCACAAGGCGAACGCGGGCGGCGCCAAAACGACGCCGCCCGCGTGGGGAGTCAAGCGTGCGCGCCCCGGGCGGGGAGCACGCGAATTGCCGTGACGTTCAGACCAGGTCGGACCGGGTCGGACCGTGTCGATCAGTGGATCAGGGGTACAGCCCGCGCATTTCGCGCGCCATCAGGATTCGCTTGCAAGCGACAATGAACGCAGCCGTGCGCATCGACACCGAATTCTCGCTCGCCACCTGCCACACGGCGTTGAACGCTTCGCGCATCACGCGCTCGAGACGCTGGTTGATCTCGTCTTC
>DASZGN010000051.1:0-7926 GCA_035938775.1 Trinickia sp. | reverse complement strand
GACTGCACCCCCCACTGCCGCGCTGCCGGCCCCGGCGAGCGCACAGGCAACGCGCGAACTCGAGCAGCCAGCCGAGGCAAGCAACGGGCCAACGGTAGCCGAGCCGCCTGCCAAGGCGCGGTCTCCGAAGAGCACGGCAAGCACGGCATCGACCGCGCACAAGCACACGGCCAGGCATGCGCGTTCGACGAACAAAGCGCCAACGTATGCGCTGCCGTCGTATCGGTTGTATGGGCCTCCGGCGTTTACAATGCCGCACTACGAGACGTCGTCGGCACCGCAGCGTCACCCGCGGCGCTGGTTTATTTCGTCATCCCAAGAGAGAGAGCTGTATCGCGGACACTGAGTGCGAACCACCTCTATCTTCGCCCGCCGACGCCCTCTCGCCGCCCTGTCGACGTCTCCTCTCGACGTCTCCTATTGACGCTCCCGCCCCCTACGCCCTTGCTCGCGAATCTGCTCGAGTGTGGCGTTGGGTGTGCTGACTTCCTGCGGCACGCGAATCTCGATCAACGCGGGCTGCCGGCTCGCGACGCAGCGCTCGAACGCAGGCAGAAAATCGGCCGTGCGCTCGACCGTTTCGCCATGCGCGCCAAACGAGCGCGCGAAGGCGGCGAAATCGGGGTTTGTGAGTCCCGTGCCGTGCGTGCGCCCTGGATAGTGCCGCTCCTGATGCATGCGGATCGTCCCGTAGTGACTGTTGTTCACGACGATGAAAATCACATTGAGGCCGTACTGCATCGCGGTCGCGAGCTCTTGGCCCGCCATCATGAAGCAGCCGTCGCCGGCAAGCGCGACGACGGTGCGCTCGGGATAGAGCGATTTCGCCGCAATGGCAGCCGGCACGCCGTAGCCCATGGCGCCGCTTGTCGGCGCGAGCTGCGAGCGGAAATGCCGATACGCGAAATGCCGATGCAGCCATATCGCGTAGTTGCCGGCGCCGTTCGTGACGATCGCATCGACGGGCAACCGTTCGCGCAACTGTGCGACGATCTCGCCCAACTGCACGTCGCCAAGCATCGGACGCGGCCGGCGCCACTCCAGATACGCGCGATGCGCTTCGTCGGCCGAGCCAGCCCACGCCAGTGTTGCGGATGCCTTGGGCGGCTCGAGCGCCGCGAGCTCAGCGGCGATTTCCGGCATGCCTGAAACGATGGGCAAATCGGCGGCATACACGCGGCCGAGCTCCTCCGCGCCCTGGTGCACATGCACGAGTGTTTGCTTCGTCTTCGGAATGTCGAGCAGCGTGTAGCCGCCGGTGGTCGCTTCACCCAAGCGAGGACCGATGACCAATAGCAAGTCCGCATCGCGGATACGCTGAGCGAGAACGGGATTGATGCCGAGTCCGACATCGCCGGCATAGTTCGGATGCTCGTTATCGATCGTGTCCTGATAGCGGAACGCGCAGCCGATGGGCAACTGCCATGCTTCGACGAAGCGGCGCAGATCGGCGCACGCACTCGGCGTCCAGCCGCTGCCGCCCGCGATGACCATCGGTTGCCTGGCGCGCGCGAGCATCTCGCGCAGCCGCTGAATTTGCGCGGGCGCGGGTGCCGCGGCCACGCGCTGAAACGGCGGCGCGCCGGGCACGGCGGGGCACGGGTCGGACAGCACGTCCTCGGGCAACGCCAGCACGACCGGCCCGGGCCGGCCCGCGCAAGCGGTGTGGAATGCGTGACTCAGATATTCGGGGATGCGCCGTGCGTCGTCGATTTGCGCCACCCATTTGGCCATCTGGCCGAACATGCGCCGATAGTCGATCTCCTGAAACGCTTCGCGATCGAGATGCTCGCGCGCGCATTGACCGATAAGCAGCACCATCGGCGTCGAATCTTGAAACGCGGTGTGCACGCCGATCGAAGCGTGTGTCGCGCCGGGGCCGCGCGTGACGAGCGCGACACCGGGGCGCCCCGTGAGCTTGCCTGTCGCTTCGGCCATATTGGCCGCGGCCGCTTCATGGCGGCAGACGATCGTTCGGACGCGTTCGGTTTCATCGTGAAGCGCGTCGAGCACGGCGAGAAAGCTCTCGCCCGGCACACAGAACACTCGATCGACGCCATGCGTGAGCAAGGCATCGACCACTAGACGCGCACCCGTCACGGTGACGGAATCGGCGACGTTCGGCATTGCGGCGACCTCCTTCCTGACTTGTCTAAGACGTTGGAAAAAGCGGCCCCGACAGCTTACGCCAAGTTGGTGCATGCGCGAGGTTGCAACGACCGGAATCGAGCAACCGGCCTATCGTCTGTTCAGTCAGGGCGTGAAGCCGACATGACCCGCACGCTCAATTCACGACCTTGCGTTGCGCCATGTGCTGCAAATAAGCGAGCACGGCATCCAGATCGGCATCCGAAAGCAACGCCTGCGTGGGAAACCCCGTCATCTTCGCTTCGGGCCAGCGTCGCAGCGATTGCGGATTGCGGATGAACGCACGCAGCAAATCGGTACGCAGGTATTCGGTGGGATTGTGAGGAATGTTCAAGTCCGGTCCCATGCGCGCATCGCCTTCGCCATTGAGCGTATGACATGCGAAGCACGTGCGTTGGAAGACGGCATAGCCGAGGCGAATCGGGCTGTCCGCCGGCACCGCCGTGGCCGGGGCCGTAGCCGGAAAGCGGATGGCAACGTCCACCGTGCGCTTGACCTTGGCGAGTTGATAGGGCCATTGCTCGCCGCTGACGCGAGCGGCCTCAGGGTTCGTCCATACGACATAAAAAGGTCCGGCGCCCCCCTTGTTGCCGGGCAGCGCGGCCCACGGTTGCCGGGGATCTTCAACGGCGAGCCACGCTTTTGCCCCCGCACGATTGAAAATCGTTTGCGCATCGATGTCGACCGCGAAGCCATCGGCCGCGACGAACTGCAGCCGATCGCCGCTTTGCAATCCAGGCAGCAGCTCGACGAGCGGCACCGCGCGGTATTGCATGTTTCGATGAAACGACGGGTCGCTCGGCACCGTCACCGTCCGAACGTCGCTTCGCGCGAGCAGTTGTTCGGTTGTCCAGACGCGCACCCCGGTGCCGGCATCGATGCTCAATTCGGCGGCATGGAGAGGACAGACGAGAATCAGAACAAGCCACCACAAATGGCGAAGCGCCATGCCGGTCTCCCAAAGAGTAGAACCACCGGCGCGTCTTCCCGCACGACGCGCCTTATGCCCACGCCCGCCCGGCTTCACCGGAACCCGCTCGTCAACACTCGACGATGTTCACCGCCAATCCGCCGCGCGACGTTTCCTTGTACTTCGTTTTCATGTCGGCGCCCGTCTCGCGCATCGTCTTGATGACCGAATCGAGCGACACGTAGTGACTGCCGTCGCCGCGCAGCGCCATGCGCGCGGCATTGACCGCTTTGACGGAGGCCATCGCATTGCGTTCGATGCAGGGAATCTGCACCATGCCGCCGACCGGATCGCACGTAAGCCCCAGGTTGTGCTCCATGCCGATCTCCGCGGCATTTTCCACTTGTTTTGGCGTGCCGCCCATCACCGCGGCAAGCGCGCCCGCCGCCATCGAACAGGCGACGCCTACTTCGCCCTGACAGCCCACCTCGGCCCCCGAGATCGACGCATTGAGTTTGTAGAGAATGCCGATCGCCGCGGCCGTCATCAGAAAGTCGATGATGCCCTGCTCGTTCGCGCCCGGCGTGAAGCGCGTGTAGTAGTGCAGCACCGCGGGGATGATGCCCGCTGCGCCATTGGTCGGCGCCGTCACGACGCGCCCGCCCGCGGCGTTTTCCTCGTTGACGGCGATCGCATAGAGATTGATCCAGTCGATCATCGAAAGCGGATCGCGCAGCGACTGCTCGGGATTGCCCGAGAGCGCTCGATAAAGCTGCGGCGCACGCCGCTTGACCTGGAACGGACCGGGCAGCGTGCCGTCGGCAGCGGGGTTGCCGATGCCGCAGCCGCGCGCGACGCACGACTGCATCACGGCCCAGATCTTGAGCAGTCCTGCACGTGTCTCCTCTTCCGTGTGCCACACGCGCTCGTTTTCCCACATCAATTGCGCGATGCTTTTGCCGGTCGATTCGCAAAGCGCGAGCAACTCGTTGCCCGTGCGAAACGGATGCGCAAGCTGCTCGGCCGCGCTCAGCACTTTGGTATTCGGCGCTCCGGCCGTGACGACGAAACCGCCGCCGACCGAGAGATACGTCGCTTCGCGCAACGTTTCGCCCGCGGCATCGAGTGCGCGCAGCTTCAGTCCGTTCGGATGCTCGGGCAGCGCCTGTCGATAGAACGCGATCTGCTCCTTCGGCACGAACGCGATCTCATGCTTGCCGAGCAGCGCAAGACGGCGCGATGCGCGCACCGCATCGAGGCGAGCGGCGATGGTGTCGGGATCGACCGTGTCGGGCGCATCGCCCATGAGGCCGAGCATGACGCCGCGATCGGTGCCGTGCCCTTTGCCCGTGGCACCGAGCGAGCCGTAAAGCTCGACCTTGACCGAGGCGGTCGTCGCGAGCAGCGCGTCGCGCTCGAGCCCCTGCACGAAGAGAAGTGCCGCGCGCATCGGCCCGACCGTATGCGAGCTCGAGGGGCCGATGCCGATTTTGAACAGATCGAAGACGCTGACTGCCATTTCTGCTGCTCCAAAATCGAAAAAATTCGAAAAAGAAGGACCGACGCCGTCACCTTGCCGCTAATGGCAAGCATACAGCGAGCCACGGAGGCGGCATCGGCGACAAGCGGATCGCGACGGGCGCATAACGGCCCGACAAGCGCGCCGCCAGATGAAAAAGCTCGGCCGCGCGGGCCGGGTTCCACGGACCCGACGTGCCCGGCAACCCGCTTTCGCGACGCTTCGCGTCGAGCGCCACACGCGAGTTCACGAACTCATCGTGCGTTTTTTCGCCGAGCGCGTACGGCACGAGCCAATCGAGCGCGAGCGCGAGCGACGCGCCGTTGGCGGCCCGCTCGGCCAGCCAGTTGCGGTTGTGCCGCCGCGCGGCAAGCGCGGCGACCACGAGCGGCTCGAGATCATACGTAACGTAGTGCAGCGCATCGCGCTCGGCAAAATCGACGGTGGCGCCATCGGGCGCGATGTTATTACCGACCTGCTCGATGAAAAGACGCTGCGCGGCGCCGATGAGCTTGCGCTCGTCGAGCGTGAAAGCGGCCATCGCGACAAGCTTCACGCGATGGCTTTCCCAATTGTTGCGATATGTGCCGGAAAGCGGCCGCGGCTCGCTGCCGATTCGCTCGACGTAACCGTTCGCGAGTGTCTCGATGAATGCCACCGTCGCGTTGCGCGTCTTGACGGGCAGCGCGCTCGCCGTCATGTCATAGGCGAGGATCATCGCATCGAAATGCGTCTCGTCGATCGGATTGAAGCTCGGCCGGTACGTCGTGGCCCATGCGAAGAGGAAACGGTCGACGAGCTTCAGATAGCGATCGTCGGCCGTGGCACGCCACACGAGCGCGGCATCGCGCATCAAATCGAGGTCCTTTTCGGCCTCGATGCTCTGATCGTAGATGCCCTCGTGCGGCAGCGTGCCTTCCGTGTGCAGCCGCTCGAGCGGCTTCGGCTGATCGTTGAGCCGCGCGCTCACGCTTCTCATCAACGCTTGGGCAGGAGGCTCCGCGTTCGTGCGCTCGCTCGTCTGCAACGCCGGAGCCGCGCAAAAGTTCATCGCGGCATGGGCCGCGGCGAAAGGTGCGACAGCGGCTGCGCATGCGAAAAGCCACATGGCGAAGGGTGCGCTTATCCGCCGGCCAGGCAGCGTCCGCGCGCAATGCTCGTACGCACTCATCGTTGGCCCCATTCGCACCATGCGTAGCTCCTTCTTTGGCTGTATCGCGGTGTGAGATGTTAGCCGGTATTCGTGCCGCATGACGCAAAGCATCTGCAAACGTTGTGTAAGCGAGCTATGTGTCAGCGAGCTATGCGCAAGCGAGCCGGACACAACCCGTCGCACCCGGCCCGCGCGAAGCGGGCCGGGCATCGGATGCCCGTTTGGCCGATCAAGCGTAATCGGCGACAGGCACGCAGGAGCAGAAGAGATTACGGTCGCCATAGGCGTTGTCCGCGCGGCCGACGGGTGGCCAGTACTTGCGCGTGACGAGCGAGGGCAGCGGATACGCCGCCTTCTCGCGTGCATAGGCATGCGTCCATTCGTTGGCCGTGACGACCGCCGCCGTGTGCGGCGCATGCTTGAGCGGATTGTCTTCGCGATCGGCGCGGCCTTCTTCGACGGCGCGGACTTCCTCGCGAATCGCGATCATCGCCTCGATGAAGCGATCGAGTTCCTCCTTCGATTCCGATTCGGTCGGCTCGACCATCAGCGTGCCGGGCACGGGGAAGCTCATCGTCGGCGCATGGAAGCCGTAGTCGGCGAGGCGCTTGGCGACGTCGTCCACCGAGATGCCGCTCGCGTCCTTGATGGGGCGCAGATCCAGAATGCACTCGTGCGCGACGAGGCCGCCGGGGCCCGAGTAGAGCACCGGATAATGCGGCGCGAGCTTCTTCGCGACGTAGTTGGCGTTGAGGATCGCGACTTCGGTCGCGGCCGTCAGATTCTTCGCGCCCATCATCGCGATATACATCCACGAGATCGGCAGGATCGAGGCCGACCCGTACGGCGCCGCCGACACCGCGCCGATGCCGCTTTCCGCGCGGCGATAGCCCGACGAAATCTGATTGGGCAAGAACTGCGCGAGGTGCGCGCCGACCGCGACGGGGCCGACACCCGGGCCGCCGCCGCCGTGCGGGATGCAGAACGTCTTGTGCAGATTGAGGTGCGAAACATCGCCGCCGAACTGGCCCGGCGCGGTGAGGCCCACCATCGCGTTCATGTTCGCGCCATCCACATACACCTGGCCGCCGTGCGAATGCACGATCTCGCAGATCTCGCGCACATTCTGCTCGAACACGCCGTGCGTCGACGGGTACGTGATCATGATGGCCGCGAGGTTCTTCGAATGCTCCGTGGCCTTCGCCTTCAGGTCTTCGATATCGACGTTGCCTTGCTCATCGCAGGCGACGACGACGACCTTCATCCCCGCCATATGCGCCGACGCCGGGTTGGTGCCGTGCGCCGATGCGGGAATCAGGCAGATGTCGCGATGGCTCTCGCCGCGCGACGCATGGTACGCGTGAATGATCAGAAGCCCGGCGTACTCGCCTTGCGAGCCCGCGTTCGGCTGCAGCGACACCGCTGCGTAGCCGGTGGCCGCGACCAGCATCTGCTCGAGCTGATCGATCATCTCGCGATAGCCGACCGTTTGCTCGGCGGGCGCGAACGGATGAATCTGGCCGAACTCGGGCCAGGTGACGGGCAGCATCTCCGACGTTGCATTGAGCTTCATCGTGCACGAGCCGAGCGGGATCATCGAACGGTCGAGCGCGAGGTCTTTATCCGAGAGGCTGCGAATGTAGCGCAGCATTTCGGTTTCCGAATGATGGCGATTGAAGACGTGGTGCGCGAGATAGGCGCTCGTGCGCACGAGCGAAGCCGGCAGCGGCGTCGCATCGCCTTGGGATGCCTCGCCCGATGCCGCGCGCGCAAGCGCAACATCGAGCACATCGACGTGCGGCACGTCGATCGCGCCCGCTGCATGGGCGAACACCTTCAGCAGATCGGCCAGATCGGCGCGCGTCACCGTCTCGTCGATCGACACGCTCACCCGCGTGTCGCTCACACGGCGCAGGTTGATGCGCTGATGCTTGGCGAAGTCGTGCACGGCCGCCGTGCGCGTGCCGGTTTCGATCGTCAGCGTGTCGAAGAACGTTTCGTTCGCGAGCGTAAGCCCAAGCTGCTTGACGCCGGCCGCAAGGAGCGCCGCGATGCGATGCACGCGCAGCGCGATCGTCTTCAAGCCGTGCGGGCCGTGATAAACGGCGTACATGCTCGCCATGATCGCGAGGAGCGCTTGCGCCGTACATACGTTCGAAGTCGCCTTCTCGCGCCGGATATGCTGCTCGCGCGTTT
>DASZGN010000050.1:0-1690 GCA_035938775.1 Trinickia sp. | reverse complement strand
TCGTACTTGAGCGACGAGAAGCGCGGCTCCCACTCGCGCGCCAGCTCGCCATGATGCCGCAGCGCCGGAATGCACGAGTAGGTCATCGAGATGGGACAGCCGAAGCCCGCCTCCGCCTGCGTCAGGACATAGAACGCGATCGCGCGAGCCACGTGCGCGCCGGGCCGCGGCTCGCGCCACGGCAACGCATGCAGCCCATGCTCGACGCCCACGCGCATGAGCGCATGCCACGCCGGATGGAACTCCACTTCGTCGATGCGATGTCCATAGCGATCGAAGAGGCGCAGCTCGGGCGCATGCTTGTTGGCCTGCACGCCCCAGGCGATCGCTTCGCCGCCGGCGATCTTGCCCACGGCGTGCAGCCGCTCGAGCGCCCACTCGGCGCCGTCGCGCCGCGCCGCCGCGACGACGATTCGATCGCTGCCGAAGACGTCGTAGTCGCCGAGTGGCGGCGCTTGATTCAGGACCTCGTGCGTCGGGCTCATGCGTTCAACGTAGCATCGCCCAGCAGTCAAAGCCGCCCAAGGCGGCGTCGGCCGGGAGTGCGGCCGTGGGGAGGCTCATCGGGCTTAGCCCGATGAGGGGCGCTTGCGCCCTTCGTTCAAATCGATCGATCGTAGACGGCGAGCTCCCATACCCCGCGCTCCTGGTCGTGACGCACGATGTACACCGCCCCATCGTCGCCGCGCAGCTTGAAATAGCGATGCTCCGAGCCGAGCCAGCGGTCGAGCACCTCGGCCACGCCTACGCGCCGCCCGCCGATGCGGAACGCGCGCGGCTCCTCGTCGCCACGCCACTCGGGATCATCGACGTCGAGCTCGATATTCACGAGCAGATCAGATGCTAGTCGCGTGCCCGTGTCGCACCGGATTCGTCATCGAGCGCGCGCCCGACGCGACTTGCGCCCGTTATGCGTTTCTCCGTTGCAGTCACGCATTCGTTACTTTAACGTCTGCTCGCATCAGCCACGTGAGGGGGAACATGAGCTCCATGTTGTGGACCGGCCCGACGCCGATCGAAGTCGTGGTCGATATTCCCAGCACCATCATGGTCACGATCGCGCTCGTCTTCACCTTGACCGCCTGCTTCTTCGCCATCCGCTTTTCCCGTTCCATCGGCGGCGAGCTGGGCAGCGCTTTCAAGTTCGTCGTCGCGGGATTCATCGTCTTCGCCATCTCGCGCGTCGACGACATGCTCAAGGTCAGCGGCACCTGGGCCAAGGCTGGCATCGACTACAAACGCGTCCTGTGGGTCCCGCACTCGGCCGTCGTCGTCGTCGCCTGGGGCCTCATCACCTACGGCTGTTACCGGATGTGGCGCACCTTCCAGGTCTAGCTGGCAGCAGGCAGAGTTGAAAACAGCCTGCCAAGCCGATGCCGGCCCGCCGAATGCACGTTGCTCCGATTCGGCCGACTTGACACCCAAAGTTGAAAACCATACGGTCCGTCGCGCCATGTCGCCTGCGCGCCCGCGAAGCTGCCTCCCGTTCGCGCGCGGCGCGCAGGATCGCGACGGCAGTCGGCGCACCGACGGAGCGATCATCGGGTTCGGCTTCATCGCCGAGAAGGGGCACCTGCCCGCCTACGGCGCGAGCGACGCCTTCGGCATCGTCGCCGTCGCTGACGCATGTGCCGCGCGCCGCGCCCGCGCCCGCGAGCTCCTGCCCGAGGCGCGCATCTACGCCGACGTG
>DASZGN010000049.1:0-2670 GCA_035938775.1 Trinickia sp. | reverse complement strand
CGATCAACAACTACTGCTCGGGCACCGTCGCGCTCGTGAAGTCTGGCCGCACCACGCCCGACACGCTGTTGCCGGTGCTCGAGAAGACGGCCCAGCAAGCCGTGCGCGCGGGCATGATCATCAAGCGAATCCGCGAATTCGTGAAGCGCAGCGAACCGAAGCGCCAGGCCGCGCGCGTGTCGGACATCGTCGCCGATGCCGTCGGCCTCGCCGAGATCGAGGCGAGAAAGCGCCGCATTCGCATCGCCACGGAGATCCGTTCGCGAATGCCGATCATCTACGTCGATCCGGTGCTGATCGAGCAGGTGCTCGTCAATCTGCTGAAGAATGCCGCCGAAGCGATGCACGAGGCGCGTCCTCATGCCGTCGACGCGGTGATTCGCGTCGTCGTGCGGGTCGATGCCGGATTCGTCTGCGTGAGCGTCGTCGACCAGGGGCCGGGCGTCGACGAAGCCACCATCGAGCGCCTCTTCGAACCGTTTTACAGCACCAAGTCCGATGGCATGGGCATCGGGCTCAATATCTGCCGCTCGATCATCGAGTCGCATCGCGGTCGCCTGTGGGTCGTCAACAATATCGATGAAAGCGGCCATATCACAGGCGCAACGTTTCACTGCAGTCTGCCGATCGGCGAACCTGCCGACCCGGGTAATGGCGGGTCGGAGGCACCGAAACCACAAACCGTTACGGGAGAGCTATGAGTAGCCCAGTCACCACTCAGGAAACCGTCTTTGTCGTCGACGATGACGAGGCCGTGCGCGATTCGCTGCGTTGGCTGTTGGAGGCAAACGGATATCGGGTGCAGTGCTTCTCGAGCGCCGAGCAGTTCCTCGATGCGTATCAGCCCGCACAGCACGCGGGCCAGATCGCTTGCCTCATCCTCGACGTGCGGATGTCGGGCATGAGCGGCCTCGAGCTGCAAGAGCGCCTCAACGCCGAGAACGCGTCGCTGCCGACCATCTTCGTGACAGGCCACGGCGACGTGCCGATGGCGGTTTCGACCATGAAGAAAGGCGCGATGGATTTCATCGAAAAGCCGTTCGATGAAGCCGAGCTGCGCAAGCTCGTCGAGCGCATGCTCGACAAGGCGCGCAGCGAAAGCAGCACCGTGCAGCAGCAGCGCGCCGCCGCCGAGCGGCTCGGCAAGCTGACCGCACGCGAGCACCAGGTGCTCGAGCGCATCATCGCGGGGCGCCTGAACAAGCAGATCGCCGATGACCTGGGCATCAGCATCAAGACCGTCGAAGCGCACCGCGCGAACATCATGGAAAAGCTCAACGTCAACACCGTCGCCGATTTGCTGCGACTCGCGTTGTCGAACAAGCGCGAGACCTGACGGGCGGCGACTTCTCGCCGCGGCTTCTCGCATTGCCGGGCTGACTCGGCCTTCTCTTTGCTCCGCCGTCCGGGTGTGCCGCGCGCCACCCGGACGCGCATCTTTCCCGGCATTTGCCCGCATTTTTCCCGTTATGCTCACCCGCTTGCCGGACGACGCAACGGTATAATTGCGTCCTTTGTTGCGCGCCGCGGCGGCCCGTGCGTCTTGCGTCGCCCTCTTCGCCGTCTCGGTCCGACGCTCCACGCCTTTGTCGCTTGCTCGACATTCGCGCTTCACCCGGCTCACGCTCGCGCGCAACCTTCAAGCATCTCCATCGTCTCACTCTGACCGACCACCATGACAGCCAAACTGATCGACGGCCTCGCCCTCTCCAAGACCCTTCGCACCGAAGTTGCCGCGCGCGCCGCGGCACTCACCGCGCGCGGCCATCAGCCGGGGCTGGCGGTCGTGCTGGTCGGGGACAATCCGGCGAGCGAGGTCTATGTGCGCAACAAGGTGAAGGCTTGCGAGGACAACGGCATCCACTCGTCGTACGACCGTTATCCGGCCACGCTTCCCGAAGCGGAGCTGCTCGCGCGCATCGACGAGCTCAACCGCGACCCGCGCATTCACGGCATTCTCGTCCAGTTGCCGCTGCCGCCGCACATCGACAGCCACAAGGTCCTTGAGGCGATCGCACCGGAAAAGGACGTCGACGGCTTTCACGTCGCGAACGCCGGGGCGCTGATGACGGGCAAGCCGCTCTTTCGCCCCTGCACGCCCTATGGCGTGATGAAGATGTTCGCGGCTTACGGCATCGACTTGAAGGGTGCGAACGCGGTGGTGATCGGCCGCTCCAATATTGTCGGCAAGCCGATGGCGTTGCTCCTCCTCGAAGCGGGCGCCACCGTCACCATCTGCCACAGCAAGACGCGCGATCTTGCCGCGCATGTGCGCACGGCCGATGTGGTGGTCGCGGCGACCGGACGGCGCAACCTCGTCACGGCCGACATGGTGAAGCCGGGTGCGGCCGTCGTCGATGTCGGCATGAATCGCGACGACGCCGGCAAGCTTTGCGGCGATGTCGACTTCGCCGGCGTCGCCGCCGTGGCCGGCTACATCACGCCGGTACCGGGCGGCGTCGGCCCGATGACGATCACGATGCTGCTCGTCAATACGATCGAAGCGGCCGAGCGCAAAGCGCAAGGCGAGTAGCTCGCCCACATCCGGCAATTGGAATCGGCGCGAAGCGCCCCAATAATGTCGATATCGGGCGCACCTCGCGCCCGCCTCTCACCCCGACAGAAAGGGAAATTCCATGGCCTCGAATACGTCTGATACGTCCGACACGT
>DASZGN010000048.1:0-3022 GCA_035938775.1 Trinickia sp. | reverse complement strand
GCCAGCGGCTTGTCCGACCCGGCGGAAGTGATTTCGGTCTCCGTGCGTCACACGCTGATGCGTGCACGACGCGAGCCGGTGTGGGGGCAATTCCTGGTACGCGAAGGGTTTTCGGCGCGCGTCTTCAGCCGCGGCCTGGGTCAGCGGCTACTGCGGGATATTCAAAGGGGTATTGCGGCGAACCGCTTCGTCGTCGCCGATCCCTTCATAGGGTTTCTTTCTGTGGGGGGCACGGTGCTCGCGGCAGTCTCCGCCGAGCTCAACTTCATTGCTCCCGGCGCGCCGGCGGCGGGCAGGCTAAAGGAACTTGGCTTCAGCGGAGAGCATTTTGCCGAACGCACCGCGGCAACGCTCCTACAAACACTCGGGCTCAAGCGTGCCGAGGCTGAAAAGGTCGCAAAGCGGCCGCTGCCGGTCGTCGAACTGGAAGTGAATGTCGATTGAGGGGTAAGTGCCTAGGCGCTTAGGGCGAACTCGCTCTGCCTCCGGGGCTTCGGGGCGGCCCCTTCGATTTGCGAAGCGCCCCGCGTGGCCCGACCAAAGGGCTGGCTCAGCGAGCTGTGCTCAAGAATGTCCCATGGGCTTTCTCGACAGAGTCGGCTAGGGACGGGCAGGGCACCGTCATTGCCGTCGTGAGGCCAGACATGCCTGGTCCGAAATGACCAACAGACGATCGTTCATACTGGTCCACGCAGAAAGGCCGCGATATGTAGTGTTTCGGTTTGTCGAGCAGTCTTATCCGACTTCGACGAACTGAACCAGCACGCGGGCCGACCTATCTGCTCAATCGGCGAGCGACTCTCCTGCTTGGGAGGAGTCGCTCATCCCCGATTTCATGAATGCCCGGCGTGATCTCGATCGACCGGCATTTAACCCATCGCCTGGAACAGTGCGGCGGTATCGCTCATGCGGCGGCTAGCAGCACTGACGGCTTCGAGCTGTGCATTCAAATATTGCTGCTCGCTCGACTGTTCGGCCGACAACGGCAAAGCACCCGCGCGGCGGCGTGACGCCGTTTCGTCGTATGCCGCACGTGCTGCCTGTGCCGCTTCCTCGGTAGCGGCAAGCGTCTGCGCGTCGTTGTCGAGTGCGGCAAGCGAATCCGCAACATTCTGGAATGCCGACAAGACGGCCGACTTGTATTGCAGTACCGAGGCGTCGTAGGCATCGATAGACGCCCGGCGGTGCGCGAGCAACGCGCCGCCATGAAAGATCGGTTGAGACAGGCTTGCACCGACGGCCCACAATCCGCCTGCGCCCGAAAGCAAGGCGGGCCAGTTGAAACCGGCACGTCCCATCGATCCCGTCAGCGACAGGCTCGGAAAGAGCTCCGCCGTTGCGGCGCCAACCTCGGCTGCGGAGGCCTTTAGGGCGGCGTCGGCGGCGAGAATGTCGGGCCGCGATCGCAGCAGCTCCGACGGCACGACTACCGGCACACGCTCAGGCAGTGACAGGCTGTTGATGTCGGGAACGCCAGGAGCCGCATCCGGCGTCCGGCCGATCAGGACTGCAAGCGCGTGAACGGCGACCGCACGTTGCTGGTACAAGGCAGGAAGACTGGCGGCGAGCGATGCGGCGTTTTGCTTCGCCGCGAGTGCCTGCGCATGCGAGACGGCGCCCATGGCGTATCGTTGCTCATCGTCGCGGGCTCTATCCCTTGCCACCGAGACGAGCCGCTCGGTGAGTTCAATCTGGCGGTCGAGCGCCGCCGCGTTGATCACCGCGCCGACGATATTGGCCGCCAGTGCGCGTCGAGCCGCTTCAAGTTCATACGCCTGCACGTTCACGTGCGCGGCGCCCGCCGCGTTCGCATAGCGCACGGCGCCGAACAGATCGAACGTGTAATGCGCCTGAATCCCTCCGACGAAGACGTTATAGCGCACGGCGGTTGGCCCGACGCCGGGGACAACGGGTGAACGCGCACGTTCGACTTGGGCGCCAGCGTCGACTGAAGGCAGCGTGGACGAACCGATTTGTGCCCGCAGTTCCTTCTGTGCGGCCGCAAGTGTTTTTTCCGCAGCCGCGAGCGTCGGGCTGTTGCGCAAGCCCTCCTCGACGAGCGCATTGAGCGCGTCGGACCGGTAAAGCCGCCACCACTGCTGCACCGGAGTCGCGCCGACATCGAAGTGCTGCGCGACGCCGGCCGCCTCGACGGTTTCCGACGGCTGAGGCTGCGCGCCATAGTGACCGGGTGACGGCATCGCCGGAGGCGCGCCGCTGGGACCGAACGAGCAGGCAGTCAATGCGAGTGCCGTAGCCACGACGAGAACGGATGTCTTAAAGGCCGGGCTCATGATCAAACCTCCGAATGCTCGGTGACGACTTGTTGCGGCCCGTGCTCGTCGAGCCGTACCCTGAAGCACGTCGCGTAGAGGGCCGGCAGGAAGAACACGGTCAGTACCGTGGCGATCGTGATGCCGCCCATCAGCGCGGTCGCCATTGGCCCGAAGAAGCCGGAGCGCAAAAGCGGAATCAAGGCCAGCACAGCAGCGGCGGCCGTCAGCATGATTGGCCTGAAACGTCTCACGGTCGCGCCGATAATCGCGTCGAAGCGCTGCTGGCCAGCCGCGATGTCCTGATCGATCTGGTCGACGAGAATCACGGAGTTGCGCATGATGATGCCGAACATCGCGATCACGCCGAGCATGGCGACAAAACCGAACGGCTTGCCGAACAGAAGCAGCGCAACCACCACGCCAATCAGCCCAAGCGGCGCCGTGAGCACGACGATAAACGTCCGCGAGAAGCTTTTGAGCTGAATCATGAGCAGCGTCAGCACGGCGATGATCATGATCGGCATCTCCGCGTTGATCGAGGTCTGACCTTTCACGCTTTCTTCAACGGAACCGCCCACTTCGATGCGATAGCCGATGGGCAACTTTGCGCGCTCTGCAGCCAGCGCATGGTCGATGTCGTGCGTTACGTCGATGCCCTGGGCGTCGCCCCGAACATCGGCTTGCACCGTAATCGTCGGCTGCCGGTCGCGCTCCCAGATCACGCCGTACTCGAGCGAGTTCCGAAC
>DASZGN010000047.1:0-16374 GCA_035938775.1 Trinickia sp. | reverse complement strand
CCTCTTCTTCTTCGACGTGCGTGCTTGCCAAGCTCCGCCACAGCAGCACGGGAATGATCAGCGTGAAGACGATGACTTCCTTGTACGCGCTCGCCCAGAACGACGAATACGATTCGAGCAGGCCGACGAGGAGCGAGCCGGCTGCCGCGAGCGGATAGCTGACGAGTCCGCCGATGATCGCGCCAACGAAGCCCTTCAGGCCGATGAGGAAACCCGAGTCGTAGTAGATGGTGGTGAGGGGTGCGACGAGGATGCCGCAAAGCGCGCCGAGCCCCGCGGCCAGTGTGAACGCAAGCCGCCCCGCCTGCGCAGTGCCGATGCCGACGAGCCGCGCGCCCAGCCGGTTGATCGACGTGGCGCGCAGCGCTTTGCCTGGGATCGTCCGGTCGAAGTACAGATAGAGCGCGGCGATCAGGAGAAGGGCTGTAACGATCACCCATAAACTCTGCCCCGAGATCGACAGACTGCCGATGCCGAACGTCGCATCGGAAAACGAAGTTGTGCGCGAGCCTTCGGCGCCGAACATCAAGAGCCCGAGCCCGACCATCACGAAGTGAACGGCGACGGCGACGATCAGAAGCAGCAGCGTCGTCGCCTCGGCGATCGGTTCATAGGCGAGCCGATAGATGAACGGCCCCATCGGCACGACGATCGCGAGCGTCAGCGCGATTTGCGCAAGCATCGGCAGCGGCTGCATGAAAAAGTACCGCGTGAGCCCATACACCGCGACTGGAAAAAGCAGGTACTTGCCGGCCAGCGTCGACATCGTGCGCGGCAGGTGGCGGCGGCGCTCGGGGTGCCGCACAAGGCCCGCCGTTTCGACGACAAAGCAAGCGATGCCAAGCGCCATCAGCAAGAGCGACGTCGGCGGAAACTTCTGCGTTTGAAGCATCGCAAGCGTGAGCGCGCCGTACGAAACGAACTCACCTTGCGGGATGAAGATGACGCGCGTCACCGAGAACACGAGCACCAGCGCGAGCGCGAGCAGCGCGTAGACCGCCCCGGTCGTGATGCCGTCTTGCGCGAGAATCGTCGCGATCGAAAAATCCATGCTTACTCTTCTTCCGTTCTTGCGCGCTTTGAAGCGGCAAACGAATGCGAATGAGCGCGAATGAGCGCAAATGAGCCGCGAGCGATCCGCGAAGGGCCAATAGCCGAATGGCCTATGCCGTCAAGACCGCCCGCGCCGCCGGCTCCCTTACTCGCCCAGGAGCTTCCACTTCCCGTCCGCGACTTGCACCATCACGCGCGCGCGCTGATCGAAGCCGTTGTGGTTGGTGGGCGTCATGTTCATGATCCCGTGCGACACCGGTAAATCCTTGGTGTCCTCGAGCGCGTCGCGCAGTGCGGCGCGGAAAGCCTCCGTGCCCGGCTGCGCTTTTTTCAGCGCCTCGGGAATTGCCCGCTGCAGCAATAGCCCCGCGTCCCACGCGTGGCCGCCGAAGGTGGAGATGGAGCCCGCGCCGTACGCCTTCTCATAGGCGCTCTTGTATGCCAGCGCCGATTTCTTCACGGCGTTGGCATTCGGCAGTTGGTCGGCGACGAGGATCGGGCCCGCGGGCAGAACTTCGCCATCGCAGTCCTTTGCGCACACGCGCAGGAAGTCGTTGTTGGCCACGCCGTGCGTCTGATAGACCTTGCCCTTGTACCCGCGCTCCTTGAGCGTTTTGGCGGGCAACGCGGCGGGCGTGCCCGAGCCTGCGATCAGCACCGCATCGGGGGATGCATTGACGATCTTCAAGACCTGCCCCGTCACCGACGTATCGGTGCGGTTGTATTGCTCATTGCTGACGATCTTCAGATGATGCGCATTCGCCGCCGCGCTGAACTCCGCATACCAGCTCTGGCCGTACGCGTCGGCGAAGCCGATGAAGCCCACCGTCTTCACGCCCTGCTTTTCCATGTACCCGGCGATCGCATCGGCCATCAGGCTGTCGTTTTGCGGCACCTTGAAGGCCCACTTGCGCTTGTCGTCCATCGGCTCGACGATCTTGGCGGACGCGGCGAGCGAAATCATCGGCGTCTTGCCTTGCGATACCGTATCCAGCATGGCGAGCGAATTCGGCGTGACGGTCGAACCGACGATCGCATCGACGTGGTCTTCATCGATGAGCTTGCGGGCGTTCTGCACGGCACGGCCCGTATCGGTGCCGTCGTCGAGCACGATGTACTGCACACTCTTGCCGCCAATCTCCTTCGGCAGCAGCGCGATGGTGTTTTGTTCGGGAATGCCAAGCGATGCGGCAGGCCCCGTCGTCGACAACGTGACACCGATTTTCACTTGCGCCAATGCCGCGCTCGAGCCGCACATCACTGCCACTGCAACGCCACCGCGTATCCATTGCCTTATCGTCATTGCTTTTCTCCAGACGCTTTGTTCGAAAGTGTGTCGTTATTGCCGGCGCGAGCGCCGAGTGTGTGGGTTACGGATGTCGAATCGAAGATAAACGCGCGCGCCAAAGATCGGATGATACGTAAGCTACGGTGCCGTGTGTCGCAAGCGCGAATTGAGTAATGCGAAATAATGCGGGGAAAACAAGGATCGCGCGAGAGGCGCGAAGCGCGGCATGCCGGCGCACGCGAACGCGAACTTGAATGTGATGGCGATTGTGATCGCACTGGCCTGATGAGCACCGTCGTAATGAACGGTGTGCCGTGCTGTTGTGGTGATGTGAGGCCTGGCGATGAAGCGCTATGCGTGCAATTGCACAGACCAAAGCGCCGCACGCACCCAAGCAAATTGAACGGCACAAATGAAAAGCGCTGTTGGATTACCTCCAACAGCGCTTCCGAGCGGGCACTGAGTGCCTCGACTGTCTCCTCGTTCTCCACCTGCAAATTCGGGTGCATCAGAACTGAGACGAAGATTAAACAAGCACGTCTCTTGCCACAACCTAGCACTTTCCCTAGTGGTGCATGAGCGCACGCAATTGGCGCATGCATGCATCGTTTCGCTTGAATGCCGAGCGTATTTCCCCATGCCATGACGCGCATGTGATGAGCACGCTGAGTGCGCTGGCGCACATAGCGACGCGAGTCGCAATTCACGCGCGAAGTGTGCGTACGCGCGCGACGATCTCGCCGACGATGCCTCGTCTGAACGCCAGCACGCAAGCGATGAAGATGAAGCCCACGACGATCGTCGTCGATTCGCCAAGCGAGCTGAACCAGTCGACGTGCGTGATCGATGCGAGCGCCGAGCCGATATCGCCAAGCCGATCCTCGAGCGTGACGATAAGCGTGGCGCCGAGCAACGGCCCGAAAAGCGTGCCCATGCCCCCTACGAGCGTCATGAGGATGACGAGCCCCGACATCGTCCAGTACGCATCGCTGAGTGTCTCGAAGCCGAGCACGAGCACTTTCAGCGCACCGGCCAGACCCGCGAGGCCCGCCGACAGTACGAACGCGAGCAGCTTGAAGCGATCGGTGTCGTAGCCGAGCGAGATCGCGCGCGGCTCGTTCTCGCGAATGGCGGTGAGCACCTGCCCGAACGGCGAATGGACGATGCGCACGATCAGCGCGAAGGCGAGTGCGACCACCACGAGCACGACGTAGTAGAGCGTGAGATCCGACGACAGATCGAGGATGCCGAAGAGCTTGCCGCGCGGCACGCCTTGCAGCCCGTCTTCGCCATGCGTGAACGGCGCTTGCAGATAGATGAAGTAGACCATCTGCGCGAGTGCGAGCGTGATCATCGCGAAGTAGATGCCTTGCCGCCTGATGGCGAAAAAGCCCACCACGAGGCCGAGGAACGCCGCCGCCGCGGTGCCGGCCAGCAGGCCGAGCTCGATCGGCAAGCCGAGCGATTGAAGCGCGTAGCCCGTGGTATAGCCCGCCGTCGCGAGAAACATCGCATGGCCGAATGACAAGAGCCCCGTGTAGCCGATCAGCAAGTTGAACGCCGCCGCGAAGAGCGCGAAGCAGAACACCTTCATCACGAAGACCGGATACGCGCCGAGCCACGGCGCGGCGATCAGGCCGGCCAGCAACAAGGCGTAAAGCGCTTTTCTTTGCATCATCGTTCCTTGCCGAAGAGACCCGCGGGACGCACGAGCAGTACGAGCGCCATGATGACGAAGACGACAGTGGCCGACGCCTGCGGGTAGAACACGCGCGTGAGCCCTTCGATCACACCGAGCATGAGGCCCGTGAGGATCGAGCCCATGATCGAGCCCATGCCGCCGATCACGACGACGGCGAACACGGTGATGATCATCGACTGGCCCATGAGCGGCGAGACTTGAATCACGGGCGCGGCGAGCACGCCTGCAAACGCCGCGAGCGCGACGCCGAAGCCGTAGGTCAGCGTGACCATCATCGGCACGTTTACGCCGAACGCTTCGACGAGCTTGGGGTTCTCGGTGCCCGCGCGCAGATAGGCGCCCAAGCGCGTCTTTTCGATGACGAACCAGGTCGCGAAGCACACGGCAAGCGATGCGACGACGACCCACGCGCGATAGTTCGGCAAGTACATGAAGCCGAGGTTGGTCGCGCCGGCAAGCGCGTCCGGCACATCGTACGGCTGGCCCGAGGAGCCGTAGACCGAGCGGAATATGCCCTCGATGACGAGCGTGAGCCCGAACGTCAGCAGCAAGCCATAGAGATGATCGAGTCGATAAAGCCAGCGCAGCATCGAGCGCTCGATCAGCATCCCGAACAAACCGACGACGACGGGCGCGAGCACGAGCATCGCCCAGTACGGCAGGCCGAGGTACCTGAAGCCCATCCAGGCGAGCATCGCGCCGAGCATGAAAAGCGCGCCGTGCGCGAAGTTGATCACGTTGAGCAAGCCGAAGATCACCGCAAGCCCGAGGCTCAGGATCGCGTAGAACGATCCGTTGACGAGCCCGAGCAAGAGCTGGCTCAGCATCGCGGGCAACGGAATGCCAAAGATTTCCATGGAACCTGCCGTCCGTCAGAGTGAATCGATGCGCCGTCGACCGCAGTTAGCGCTTTAGCCTGTCGACTGGAGTTAGCGCTTTAGCGTGCCGACTGGAGTTGGCGCTTCAGCGCTTACTCCAGTCCCATGCACCGCCTTACTCCAGTCCCATGCAACGCCTTACTGCGGTCACATGCAAAGCCGCGTCGCCGCTTACTTCCAGAGCGGGCAACGCGATTCCTGCTTCGTGGTGAACGCGTCTTCGCCCTTGATCGTCGCGACGACCTTGTAATAGTCCCAAGGCTCCTTCGATTCGGCGGGCGCCTTCACCTGCATCAGGTACACGTCGTGAACCATGCTGCCGTCCTCGCGGATGTAGCCCTTCGCATAGAAGTCGTCGATCTTCTGCTTCTTCAATTGCGCCATCACCTTGTCGGCATCGGTCGAACCTGCGTTTTTCACGGCGTTCAGGTAAGTCATCGTCGCCGAGTAGTCGGCCGCTTGCAGACTCGAGGGCATCTTCTTCATCTTGTCGAAGTAGCGCTCGGACCACTTGCGCGCAGCAGGGCTCTGATTCCAGTACCAGCTGTCGGTCAGCAAGAGCCCTTGCGCCGTGTCGAGCCCCACGCTGTGAACATCGTCGATGAACATCAGGAGCGCCGCGAGCTTCATCGACTTCGTGATGCCGAATTCCTTCGCCGCCTTGATCGAGTTGATCGTGTCGCCGCCCGCGTTAGCCAGGCCGAGAATCTGCGCCTTCGACGACTGCGCCTGCAGCAGGAACGAAGAGAAGTCCGATGCCGAAAGCGGATGCAGCGCGTGGCCAAGCACCTTGCCGCCGTTATTTTCGACGACCACGCTCGTGTTCTTCTCGAGCGCCTTGCCGAATGCGTAGTCAGCCGTGAGGAAGTACCACGTCTTGCCGCCTTGCTTCACGATCGCCGAGCCGGTGCCCTTCGCAAGCGCCGTCGTGTCGTAGGCATAGTGGACCGTGTACGGCGTGCATTGCTCGTTCGTGAGCGTGTCCGCACCCGCGCCGATGGGAATGAACGGCTTCTTCTTTTCCTTGGCGACCGTGTTCATCGACAGCGCCGTCGCCGAGTTCGTCCCGCCGATCAGCATGTCGAGGCCCTTCGTGTCGGCCCATTGACGCGCCGTCGAAGCGGCGATGTCGGCCTTGTTCTGGTGGTCCGCGTACAGCACTTGGATCGGCTTGCCGTTCACCTTGCCGCCGAAGTCGGCCACCGCCATCCGGATCGCTTCGAGACCGCCCTGCCCGTCGATGTCGGCGTAAAGACCCGACATGTCGGTGATGAAACCGATGGTGACCTGGTTTTCGTCGGCAAATGCCTGCTGCGCGGGCAATGCCGCAACCAGCGCGGCGCCGGCAAAGGTAAGCGAGCTGACAACGCGCGCAAGCGACTTTTTCTTCATTCGTATCTCCTTCGTTGCGTTTTGGTTTTGTGCGCCTGGTGCGCCTGTGCGGGATAAGACGTCGATCAAGTAAGCGCTAGCGACGCCGAGCCGATAACGGCGAGCCGATGACGGCGCGCCGATCGTCATACGCCCAGCAACTCATGTAGCACGGGCATTTTGCTGTCCAGCTCGCTTGCGACGAAGTGCTCGACGATCGCGCCGTGCTCCATCACATAGAAGCGATCGGCGAGCGGCGCCGCGAAGCGGAAGTTCTGTTCGACCATGACGATCGTGTAGCCGCGCGCCTTCAGCATGAGGATCATGCGCGCGAGCGCCTGCACGATGACCGGTGCAAGCCCTTCTGAAATCTCATCGAGCAACAGCAGGTTCGCGCCCGTGCGCAGGATGCGGGCCACGGCCAGCATCTGCTGCTCCCCGCCCGACAAGCGCGTGCCCTGGCTCGTGCGGCGCTCGTTCAGGTTGGGAAACATCGCGTAGATTTCGTCGAGCGACATCGCATTGTTCGATGCGCCCACCATCGGCGGCAGGGTGAGGTTCTCCTCGCACGACAGGCTCGAGAAAATGCCGCGCTCCTCGGGGCAGTAACCCACGCCGCAATGCGCGATCTTGTGCGTCGGCAGCCCGATCGTTTCGCGCTCGCCGATGCGCACGGAGCCCGTGCGCCGCCCCGTGAGCCCCATGATCGCGCGCAGCGTCGTCGTGCGGCCCGCGCCGTTGCGCCCGAGCAGCGTGACCACCTCACCGCGGTTCACCGTGAGATCGACGCCATGCAATATGTGGGATTCGCCATACCATGCCTGCAAGCCGGCAATCGTCAACGCGGCCGTAGCCGGCGGGCTTGCGAGAGCCGCGTCGCTCAGCTCGATCTTTTCGTGCTCGGTGTGGTTCATCCGTGCGTCCCCGCGAGCGTCGCATCCGCGCTGCCCATGTAGGCTTGCATCACGAGCGCATTCTTCGATACGTCGGCATAGCTGCCCTCGGCCAGCACCTCGCCGCGCTGCAAGACGGTGATCGTGTCGGAGATGCCCGCGATGACGTTCATGTTGTGCTCGACCATCAGGATGGTGCGGCCCGCCGACACCTTCTTGATCAGCGCCGTCACGCGGTCGACATCCTCGTGGCCCATGCCCTGCGTTGGCTCGTCGAGCAGCATCAGCTCGGGCTCCATGGCGAGCGTCGTGGCGATCTCGAGTGCGCGCTTGCGGCCGTATGAAAGCTCGACGGTCGGGGTATCGGAGAAATCGGTGAGGCCTACTTGCGCGAGCAACTCGAGTGCGCGCTCATCGAGCTGCCTGAGCGTGCGTTCGCTGCGCCAGAAGTGAAAAGCCGTGCCGAGCGTGCGCTGCAAGCCGATGCGCACGTTCTGCAAGACGGTGAGATGCGGAAAGACCGCCGAAATCTGGAACGAGCGGATGATGCCGCGCCGCGCGATTTGCGCCGGGCGCTCGCGCGTGATGTCGACGTTGTTGAAGACGATCTGGCCGGCGCTCGGCTCGAGAAACTTGGTGAGCAGATTGAAGCACGTGGTCTTGCCCGCGCCGTTCGGCCCGATCAAAGCATGGATCGAGCCGCGCTTCACGCGCAGGTTTACCCCGCCGACAGCCGTGAATCCCTTGAATTCCTTGGTCAATCCACGCGTTTCGAGAATCGTATCGCCGAGAATCATGTCCCCTTCCGTGCGAAGTCCTGGCGTTGCACTGCGTGGCTAAGCGCCCGAGCGGTTGCCAGGGCGCATCCGCAAACCGGTTGCACCCCGGTTCTCAGGGCGTCCGTCTATTTTTTGGCATGGTGCATCAAGGCGGGAAGGTCAACCCCGCCGCCATGCGGCATCGGCGCATTGTCTCGCCAATGATGCAGCGCAATCATTGGGATTTGCACTAGTCGCGGCGAAGCATTGGCGGATCCGGCAGGCGAGCGCCGGCTTGACAGCCGTTCGTGCCGTTTGTCATGCGTCAGGCACAGTTGCTGCGGCCTGCCCCGCCTTGGCAACCACGCCATGCGTGCTCGAGCGTCGATCGGCGCGAATCATGTCGCTCGCGCGCTCGGCGATCATGAGCGTCGGCGAATTGGTGTTGCCCGACGTAATCGTAGGCATCACCGACGCATCGACCACGCGCAAGCCCGCCACGCCCATCACGCGCAAGCGCGTGTCGACGACCGCGGCAGCATCATCGGCAGCACCCATGCGGCACGTGCCGACCGGATGAAAGATCGTCGTGCCGACCGCGCCCGCCGCATGGATGAGCTCCTCCTCCGTCTGGAATTGGATGCCGGGCAGGATCTCCTGCGGCGCATAGCGCGCAAGCGCCGGCGACGCGACGATGCGCCGAGTGAGGCGCAGCGCATTGGCCGCGATGTGCCGGTCGTACTCTGTCGACAGGTAGTTCGGTGCGATGAGCGGCGCTGCCTTCGGATCGGGCGATTCGATGTGGATGCTGCCGCGAGAGGTGGGCCGCAAATGACAAGCCGACGCCGTGAACGCATCGAAGCGATGCAGCGGCTCACCGAAGCGATCGAGCGAAAGCGGCTGCACGTGGTACTCGATATCGGGCCGTGTGATCGATGCATCATCGGCCGACGATTTCGCAAACGCGCCCAGTTGCGACGGCGACATCGACATCGGGCCGCTTCGCGAGAGCGCGTATTGCATGCCGATCAGCAGCTTGCCCCACCAGTGTGCGGTGATCGTGTTGAGCGTGCGCAGGCCGCTCACGCGATAGGCGAGACGCAATTGCAGATGATCTTGCAGGTTCTCGCCGACACCGCGCAGGTCGTGCACCACGTCGATGCCCAGCCTTTGCAGACGCGCGCCGTTGCCGATGCCCGAGAGCTCGAGCAATTGCGGCGAGTTGACGGCGCCTGCTGCGAGAATGACTTCGCAACGCGCACGCACGACCAATTCACGCGTATCCGTTGCGCCTGCCCGGTATGCGACGCCCGTGCAGCGTTTGCCGTCGAAGGTGAGCCGCCGCACCTGCGCACCGGTGAGAACGGACAGGTTCGCGCGCGCCTTTGCCGGGCGCAAGAACGCCTTCGACGCATTCCATCGAATACCGCGCTTTTGATTGACCTCGAAGTAACCGACACCGGTGTTGTCGCCGCGATTGAAATCGTCGGTGGCGGGAATGCCTGCCTGCTGCGCGGCCTCGCGAAACGCTTCGAGCACTTTCCACTTGAGGCGCTGCTTTTCGACGCGCCACGGGCCGCCCGCCCCATGCCATTCGTTCGCGCCGCCGTGGTAATCCTCGCTGCGCTTGAATACTGGCAGCACGGCGTCCCACGACCAGGACGCATCGGCGCTCGCGCGCGCCCATTCGTCGTAGTCCTCGCGCTGGCCGCGCATATAGATCATGCCGTTGATCGACGATGATCCGCCCAGCACGCGCCCGCGCGGATACGCGAGCGAGCGACCGTTCAGGCCCGGCTCTTCGCGCGTGCGATAGAGCCAGTCGGTGCGCGGATTGCCGATGCAGTAGAGATAGCCGACCGGCACGTGAATCCAGTGATAGTCGTCCTTGCCACCCGCCTCGATGACGAGCACGCTCACATCGCGATCTTCGCTCAAGCGGTTGGCGAGCACGCAGCCGGCCGTGCCCGCACCGATCACGACGTAATCGAACTCGCCTTCGGGAATCGTTTGCTCAGTCATGCCGCGCACCATCATCGAATGAAGTGAAGTGTTAAAGCGCATCCCGTCAGGTTACTTGGCGACAGGCATGGTGAATTCCGCGCCTTTGGCGATGCTGTCGGGCCAGCGCTGCATGACGCTCTTGTAGCGCGTGTAAAAGCGTACGCCTTCCTCGCCGTACGCGTGATGGTCGCCGAAGAGCGAGCACTTCCAGCCCCCGAAAGAATGCCATGCCATCGGCACGGGAATCGGCACATTGATGCCCACCATGCCCACGTGAATCTGCCGCGAGAACGCGCGCGCCGCACCGCCGTCGGTCGTGAAAAGCGACACCCCGTTCGCCAGCTCGTGCGCGTTGATGAGCTCGACTGCGCTCGCAAGATCGGGCACGCGCACGACCGAGAGCACCGGCCCGAAGATCTCTTCGCGATAGATGCTCATGTCCGGCTTCACGTCGTCGAAGAGCGAGCCGCCCATGAAGAAGCCCGCTTCGTGTCCCGGCACGGCGGCATGGCCGCGGCCGTCGACGACGAGCTTGGCGCCCGCCGCCACGCCCGCATCGATATAGCCCGACACCTTCGCGCGATGCGCGGCGGTGACAAGCGGCCCCATCTCGGCATCGGGCTCCATGCCGCCAGTGATCTTGAGCGAGCTAACGCGCGGCGCGAGGCGTTCGATCAGCTCATCGGCGATGTGGCCGACCGCCACCGCGACCGATATCGCCATGCAGCGCTCGCCGGCCGAGCCATAGGCCGAGCCGATCAGCGCATCGACGGCTTGATCGAGATTGGCGTCGGGCATGACGACGAGATGGTTCTTCGCACCGCCCAACGCCTGCACGCGCTTGCCGCGCTTTGCGCTTTCGCTGTGGATGTATTCGGCGATCGGCGTCGAGCCGACGAACGACAGCGCGGCCACATCGGGGTGCTCGATCAGCGCATCGACCGCAACCTTGTCGCCATGCACGACATTGAAGACACCCTTGGGCAGGCCCGCCTCGTCGAGCAGCTCGGCCAGCCGGATCGATGCCGACGGATCGCGCTCCGAGGGCTTGAGCACGAACGTATTGCCACACGCGATCGCAATCGGAAACATCCAGCACGGCACCATCATCGGGAAGTTGAATGGCGTGATGCCCGCGGCAACGCCGAGCGGCTGACGCAGATTCCAATTGTCGATGCCGCCGCCGATCTGGTCGGTGAAATCGGTCTTGAGCAGATTGGGAATGCCGCAAGCGAATTCGACGATCTCGATGCCGCGCATCACCTCGCCTTTCGCGTCCGAGAACACCTTGCCGTGCTCGCGCGTAATGATCTCGGCGAGTTCGTCGTGATGCGCGTCGAGCAACTGCTTGAACTTGAACATCACGCGCGCCCGCTTGATCGGCGCGGTTTCGCTCCAGGCCGGGAAGGCCGCTTTCGCCGCAGCGACGGCGGCACCGACTTCAGCCGCGCTTGCGAGTGGCACACGAGCCGCCACCGCGCCTTGCGCCGGATCGAACACGTCGCCGAACCGCCCGCTTGCGCCCGCGGCGCGTTCACCGCCGATGAAATGAGTCAACTCGCGCACGCGCGCGCCGCTTTGATCCGCTTCGCTCATGGCGTCCTCCGCTCATTGGGGGAATGCCGGCGCTGCCGCAGCGTTGTGCGCCACCCGCGCCGCCGCTCCCTATCAAGCTTACGCGCGAACCCGCGGACGATCCAATGCGTCATGCTCGGCCGCGGTATAAGGGTCGTAATCTGCGCACCAAGGCTGACGCTGCGGCGTGCCTTCGTCACCGTCCGCGGCTCGGCAATCTCACCCGGGCGCCGAAAGAGCGGCGTTTTTTTGACCCAGCCCGCAGTCAGTCTGCGGCGCACCGCACCAGCGCTTTTTGATAGATTGGCGGTTACGCGCTTTCGCTTCGCGCGCCTCGCAGGCACCCCGCCTCTCGCAGTCGGTGTGATTTTTTCCCGTCAATTCGTTTCCCGCTATCCCTTGCGGCACGCTTCACGGCGCATCTATGCGTTCACCTTGATCGCCGTAGAGCGGTTTTCGTTGTTCCCGTCACACTCTCACGCTCACGACAGGAGTCACATATGGCACGCAACATCGAAATCAAAGCCCGGGCGCGCGCATTCGACGATCTGCGCGAACGCGCGGCCGCGCTCTCCTCGGACGCGCCTCTGATCTTTCGCCAGCAGGACTTCTTCTACGATGTGCCGCGCGGCCGCCTGAAGCTGCGTCAGTTCGACGACGGCACGCCCGCCGAGCTCATCTTCTATCAGCGCGACGATCGCGACGGGCCGAAGGCGTCGTACTACACGAGGAGCCCGGTGACAAACCCCGACGCGATGCATGCGCTGCTCGCCACAGCGCTCACCACGCGCGGCATCGTCACGAAGGAGCGCCACGTCTACCTGGCGGGGCGCACGCGGATTCACCTTGACCGGGTCGACGGCCTCGGCGATTTCATCGAGCTCGAGGTCGTGCTCGCTCCCGAGGACGACGAAGATGGCGGCACCGCTGAAGCGCTCGCATTGCTTGCGAAGCTCGGCGTGCCGCCCGCGGATCTCGTCGCGCGAGCCTACGTCGATCTTTTCCACGACGACGGTCTCGCCGGCAAGGCGGCATAAGCGCCGCGCCGCCGACGCCGGCTACGTGGCCGCAGTCCCCGTTGAGAGATGATCGAGCGGCAGCGGCCCGTTGCGCTTGAACGTCGCGAGCACGATGTTCGAGCGCACGCTGTCGACGCCGGGCACGCGCATCAGCTTTTTCATGACGAATGACGACAGCGCGGTCAGATCAGGCGCAACGATGCGCAGCAAGTAATCGGCATCGCCCACAACCGCATGGCATTCGAGCACTTCCGGGAGCGCTTCGATCTGCTGCTGAAACTGCTCGACGATCGAATCCCCGTGGTGCTTGAGCTTCAGGCTCGTGAATGCCGTCACGCCAAGCCCGAGTTTTTCGGGACGCAGGACGACACGATAACCGTCGATGACGCCCGCCGCCTCGAGACGTTGCAGCCGCCGTCCAATCTGAGAGGGCGAGAGCGGCACTTGCTCTCCGAGTTGCTGGTGCGTTGCGCGTCCAAAGCGCTGCAAGAGCTCCAGCAGCGCGAGATCGAAGTGATCCAGTTCAAGCATGACAATTTCTCGCATCAAAACCGCTTCTAATGCGCGATTGTCGCATGATATGCCGATCTTTCGCCGTATTTGCGCACTTAGCTCGCTCTTACTCACCGTCATTCCAGCGTTTCCATGCGAACTTGAAAGCGTCGGCGCGCCATCTGTGAAAAAATGCGAACCGGGTGCACACCGCTTTCCCCTTTCAAGCCGTGGACGGCCGCAAGAGGTGACACGATGATTCACAAGCTGACATCCGAGGAACGCGCGACGCAGCTAAGTGAGCTGCAGGGTTGGCAAGCAGTGGCCGGGCGCGACGCGATACATCGACAGTTCAAGTTCGGCGACTTCAACGAGGCGTTCGGCTTCATGACGCGCGTGGCGATCAAGGCGCAGGAGATGAATCACCATCCGGAGTGGTTCAACGTCTATCGCACCGTCGAGATCACGCTGACGACGCACGAGGCGAACGGGGTCACCGAGCGGGACATCGCGCTCGCGCGCTTCATAGACGACGTGGCGAAGACGATGCAGCGTGCGTAAGTGCCGGTCGCGACGCTCTCGCCCGAGGTGCTTGGCAAGCGCTCTCCGAGGCAGCCACGTATGGCCGCGATTACCGCGGCGTGGCGCCGCCCCCGTTCCTTGCACGCACGAAAGCATGCCAGGCATCGCGGGCAACGGGCTCGAGGCCATCCACCGGGACTGTCGTGCGACGCTGTACAATCATCAGCGCATACGGCTTGGAGAGCGCGCTT
Organism: Trinickia sp.; assembly: GCA_035938775.1. Taxonomy (GTDB): domain Bacteria; phylum Pseudomonadota; class Gammaproteobacteria; order Burkholderiales; family Burkholderiaceae; genus Trinickia. Next base: position 2,568 of record DASZGN010000047.1, on the reverse strand, counting down.
GCCTCTTTGCACAGGCTCAGCTCGTCGCCGCTTGAAGGCGAGCGGGTGCGCCAGAAATTGATTGCGGCTTCCAGTTCGTTGATCGTTATCTCGGACATGGTCTCAGGATTGCCTGCGGGGCCGCATGCCGGGCTTTAACAACGGCGGCAGCGCTGGTGGCGACCCAGCACCGGCTACGCGGGTGCCGGAATAAGTAACCCATTGTACTTGAGCGAATTTCATGCGACTCCTTCTGATAGAAGACGACCGCCCCATCGCGCGCGGCATCCAAAGCAGCCTCGAGCAAGCCGGCTTCACCGTCGACATGGTTCATGACGGCATCTTTGCCGAGCAGGCGCTCACGCAAAACCGCCATGAACTCGTGATCCTGGATCTGGGCCTGCCCGGCATCGACGGCATGACGCTGCTCTCGCGCTTTCGGCAAAGCAACCGGCACACGCCGGTCATCGTGTTGACCGCGCGCGACGAGTTGAACGACCGGGTGCAAGGACTGAACGCCGGCGCGGACGACTACATGCTGAAGCCGTTCGAATCGGCCGAGCTCGAAGCGCGCATTCGCGCGGTCATGCGCCGCAGCGGCCCGCACAGCGATATGCCGCGCCCCGAGGTGTCGTTGGGCGGCGTGCGGCTGTCGGGCGTCGATCGCCGCATATTCAACGAGGACAAAGCCCTCGAGCTCTCGCCGCGCGAGTTCGCCGTTCTCGAGATGCTGCTCCTGCGTCACGGGCGCGTCGTCAGCAAAGCGCAACTGCAGGATCACCTGACGCACTTCGGCGGCGACCTTGGCGATACGGCAATCGAAGTCTACGTTCACCGCGTGCGCAAGAAGCTCGAGAACTGCCGCGTCGAAATCGTGACGGTGCGCGGCTTCGGCTATTTGCTGCAAGAGATTCGCCAAGCCTCGTAAGCGCTCGTCGCATGCTTCGCGCCCGCGCCGCGTTCGAAGCCGAGGCGCGCAGCCATGGTGCCAGCCGGGCGCGCTCGCTGCCGCTTGCCCGGTAAGCGCCCCCGCTCTCTTCCTTTATCGACCGATATGCCGCACGCCGCCGCGACCAGCCTGCGACGTTCGCTCCTGCGGCGACTCGCTGCGCCGCTCTCGCTGCTCGCGCTGATGAGCGGCCTCATCGCCTATTGGCTCGCGTGGCAGTACACGCAGCACGTGATCGACCGCTCGCTCGCCGATCTCGCGACCGCCATCTCGAGGCAGATTCAGATCGCGGGCCCGGCTGCCCGGGCGACCGTCCCGCCGCTCGCGCAAGCGATGTTCTCGGACCCGGTCGAAAATCTGGTCTACCGCATCAGCGACGGCGAACATGAGATCGCCGGCGATCCCACACTGCCGCTCTTCGGCGACAGCGTGCGAATCATGCACTACGCCTTTGTATTCGATACGCAGCACAAGAACATGAATGTGCGCGTCGCACAGGTGCGTGTGCCGCAGGCGGTCGGCAACCCCATCGTCGTGGAGGTGGCGCAACCGCTGCGTTACCGTTATCGGATCGCAGCCGAGTTTCTTGTCGCGATCATGATGCCGCTGCTGTTGCTGCTGCTTGCGGGCTGGGGCATTGTCTGGCGCGTCGTCAACCAGCAGCTCAATCCGTTGACGGCGCTCGCCGATTCGCTGAACCGGCAAACGCACATGTCGCTCGAGCCCGTCGACGAAAGCCATGTGCCGGTCGAAATTCGCCCGCTTACGAGCGCGATGAACGCGCTGCTCGAACGTCTCGAAACCGCGCTCGACGCGCAGCGCAAATTCATCGCCGATGCCGCGCATCAACTGCGCACGCCGCTCACCGCGGTCAAGCTGCATGCGGAGCAGGCCGCCAGCGCGCGCGATCCGAACCAGACGCTTGCTGCCGTGCGTGAGTTGCGCGCAGCCGCCGATCGCGCCGTGCGCCTCTCGAATCAATTGCTATCACTCGCGCGCGCGGAGCCGGGTGCGCAGGCCGCCCGCTTCGCCCGCATCGACATTGCGGCGCTCGCGTTTGAAACCGGTGCCGAGTGGGTGCCTCGCGCGCTTGCGGCGCATGTCGACCTGGGCTTTCAGCGCCTCGACGATCCGGCCAACGACAGTCCCCTCTGTGTTTTCGGCAATGCCGTGTTGCTGCGCGAGGTGATCGCGAATTTGCTCGATAACGCGTTGAAGTATGTTCCGTTTGCCGTGCCCGAAGGTGCGCGGGTGACGCTCAGGGTCACTCGCACCGTCGCAGCGAACGGCACGGCGCTGGCGGAAATCGTTGTCGAGGACAACGGCTCAGGCGTGCCCGTCACGCTGCAACGAGAGCTGTTCAAGCGCTTTTTCCGTGGCGATCGCCAGAACACAACCGACAACGATGTCGACGCCGGCGCCGGCCTCGGGCTCGCGATCGTGCATGACATCATGAAGCTGCACGGCGGCAGCGTGCACTACGCCGATGCGCCCGGCGGCGGCGCCAGCTTCATTTTGCACGTGCCGCTTGCGACCGGTCCGAATGGCGAAGGCGATGGGGATGCGCAAAAGCCCGCAAGCGACGCGAAACAAGGCGAGAGCAAACCGGCATTGCGCGTGACGCTCGGTCTTTGACGCGC
>DASZGN010000046.1:0-10016 GCA_035938775.1 Trinickia sp. | reverse complement strand
AGCGAATATGGCCGATGTGCTCAGTGCCGCGTTCGAGCCCCTCGCCCCATCGTTGCCAAGGCAGTCTTCCGATAAGCGCCTCGACGCGCCGCCAGATGCCGCGCACGAATACGAAGGCCGGCACGAGCCAGACGTCGACCCATGCGAGCGCGTCGCGCGTGCGCGACATGGCCGATGAGGCGCGCGGTCTCGGCCGCCGCACGAATGCGCGCCACACCCACGAGCGCGGGCTGCCCGGATCGAGCACGCCCAAGCGCGCGGCGCCGGCGAGGAGCGTCGAGCGCACCCGGCGGCGCACGATGTCGGGCTTGCCCGGCGCGGGTGGCATGAATAACAGCCGCACGAGCCAGTCGAGGGCCGTGGGCCGCGCGGGCAAACCAAGCCCCGTTGCAAAGCATTCGGCAAGGCACGCCACGAAGCGCGCGCGCAGGGCGCCGACGGAGCGAGCCGAACGATCGGAACGATCGGGGCGATCGGGGCGATCAGCGCTTTCCTCGATCCTCATCGCGGGCGCTCCGGATCGCTCGCGCGGCGCGCGCCGAGCCAGGCGTCGAGCCAGTTCGCGATGCCTTGCAGATCATGCGACGCCTGCGAGTGCGGCGCATCGTCGAAGAGCCACGTGCCGCGCGCGAACGACTCCGGCATCGCGGCGTCGAGGTGCACGCGCTGCGCGAGCGCCAGCGCATCGCCCACCGCCGCGCGCAGCATCGCCAGAGCGTCGCGCTGCATGTCGCGCGCGGGATTGAGCCGATTCACGATCACTTTCACATCCGCCGCGACGCGCCGCAACGCGGCAAGACGGCGGACCAGCGTCGCGCAGGCGGCCGGTTCGGGCGGCGTCACGCAAAGCACGAGATCGGCGCAGCGCACGGCGTGATCCGCTTGCTGCGACGGGTAGCGCGGCGTATCGATGAGCGCGACGCCCGTCGGCCGCAAATCGATTTGCGCGATTGCGTTCGCGAGCCATTGCGGCTCAGCCGCGAGCCGCGCTTCGCAGGCCGCGCGCTCATCGAGCGAGAGCTCGCCGTGCGGTGCGAAGAGCACCCCTTCGGCGTTGCGCCAGGTATCCGAGCGCCAGACCTCGGTCCGCTCTGCAAGCGCCTGACCAATCCCCGTGCGTGCGAACGTATCCAGCCCGAGATGCGCGCCGAGCATGTTTTGCGGATCGAAATCGATCGCCACCACCTGCCGGCGACGGCGCGCGAGCAGCACCGCGAGCGCGGCCGTGAGCGTGGTGCGCCCCGTGCCGCCGGCGGTCGATATCACGGCGATCGTTTTCATGGCGCCTCCCGCCGGGCCGCCCCTAGGGAGGCTGCCGCCCCCTCGGGGGGCAGCGAACGAATGTGAGCGTGGGGGTCGTCCATTATTCTGCGTCCTCGTCGGTTGCATCGGGCTCGGGTAGCAGCCGACCGTTGAGCGCGACCGGCTCGATCAAGCACGGCACGGCGTTGCGCGGATCAAACCGCCGCGCACCATCGAGGCGGCCGCGCGCGCCGGCGCGATGCAGTGCGATCCAGACGGGAATCGCGAGGACAACCCCCGCGCCAAAGCAAACGAGCAGCAATTCCGTCATGTCATTTCTCCTCGGCTGGACGCAACGGCATCCGCCACGGCTCAGCGTAACGAGGCCGCGGCGTGGTGCGCGGCAGGAGGTCATCGGCTGGTTCTGCGTCGATTGAATCACCATCGACGAAATCGACATCCGCGTGATCCGTTGCCTCGCGAATGCTCGCCAGCACGCTTTCAACCGCCTGCAACTGCGCCGCCGCCTCGCTGGTCTTTGCGTGCTTGTCCGGCGTAGCGGCGGCCACACGTTCATCGTTCTTGGCACCAGCGCTCGTCGCGCCGCGCGCCGCTTGCACCGACGCTTCGGGAAAGAGATCGCTGTAGTCCGCGATCGGCGCGCGACGATGCGCCTCCGCGAGCGCCTTCAATTCCCGTTCGATGCTCTCTTCGGCAAGGTGAACGACTCGATCCGACCAGCGTTGCACCGGCTCGCTGAATATGCGCGCGAGCGCGGCGTCGGCATCGGAGACGCGGCACGCGAACAGGAACACATAGAGATGCTTGGCATCAGCCGTAAAGACATCGCCCGCGCGACGCGGCACGCAGCTTCTCAACGCATCGGCGTGCCCGGCTCCGGGCAGCAACGTCAGCTTGGCAAGCACATGAGGTAGTTGCAGCAGCGCGCTGCGCTTGAGCACGCCCTGCACACGCTCGCAGTAAGCGGCGACGGGCAGATAGCCGCGCACGGCGTCGGTCAATGCGGCCGCCAGCGCGCCCCTGTAGTCACTCGCGATGGGGCGCGTGTGGAGTTGCCCTTGCAGCGAGCGCATGAGCGACTGCATGCGCGAGAACGGCACGTCACGGCCAAGCAGCAGATTCGCGCCGAGGCTGAGCAGCAGCAGCTCGTATTGATGACGCAGCGCCTCGCGCCGCTCGACGACGACGATCTTCAATGCGCGGCCGCATTGCCGCCGCAGTGTATGCACTGTCGCGCAAAGCGGTTCCAGGCTCCCGCTGTCGGTGTAGTCGACGAGGACCGTCGCCGCTTGCGCACCGGCGCAGGCGGCCAGCGCGGCCTGCTGGTCGTCGACGATTTCCCAGTCGCCCGGCACCCAGGCTTCGCCCGCCACGACCGCACGTGTCGCTACTACGCGTGCGTCGTCGCGCGCAAGCCATGCGCCCGTCTGCGAGCGGGTTTCAGTCGTGCTTTCCGGGACGACACTCAGATGTCCGCCATCCGTGAAGCGAAGCGAATGAACTTCGCCCGTAACAAGCGCCCGGCCGGCACGCCAGAAATCGACGTGCCAAAGCAGCTCGCCATGCGTGCGGGCGAGCCGCGCGACGCCGGCGCACGCCCCGTGAAATTCGCGCAGGCCCGGCCGGCTCGCATCGTCTTCCAAAGGCTCGTCGCTCTCGAGCGCGTCGCCGTCGGTGTCGCGCTCGGCACCGGAGCCCGGGTGCAGCATGAGCACGAGCGCAATGCGGCGCGCCGCGCACCAATCGGCGAGCAGCCGCCCTTCGCGCGCAAGCGCCTCGGCGTCGTGCCAGCTGAACCAGCGCTCGGCACCCTCTACGAAATAAAGCGCATTCGAGCGAAAGCCGAAGCGTTTCAATGCCTGCAGCCCGCCGATGAGCCGACCGAGCGCGGCAGGAACCGGCCTGTCGTCGTCATCGCTGCTCGCTTGCGACACCGGCGGCGCGGGCATGGCGAGCACGTTCAGGTTGCGCGGCCAGCGCGACGCGGGCGCGCCTTGCGCGAAGCCGAGTTCGCGCATGCGGGCGAACGCTTCGCTGCGCGGGCGCGACAGCACCACAGTGACGTGGCGCGTACGCGCCTCGCGCGCGCTTTCCCAGATCAGCGCTTCGGAGCCGGGCGTGCGCGGCGCCGCATAAATCGCGTAGAGGCAACCCGGGCTCAGGCAGGCAAGCTCGTCGGGCAGCGCATCGATCGCGAGCCGGCTCGTCTCGACCACGCGGCGCCCGACGCGGCTACGGAGCGCCGCACGCAACGAGGCGCGCAACCCGGCGGCGGCGGTGTCGGCATGCGCATGCGTCGAATCATCGGCACTCATGCGGGGGCTCTCCTTCTGCGTGTTCATCGCTAATAGCTGGAATAGAGGCGCACGGGTTTGGGCGACATACTGTTGTCGTCCTTGCGCCCATCGAACGAATAGCGCGCGTACAGCATGCCCGAACTCGGCGCGTAGTCGTGCGCATGGTCGACATCGATGCGGATCCCGGCGACGAAGCGCGAATTGAAGCGATATTGCACGGTCCCGCTCACGCCATAGGAAAAGCCGATGCCGCTCGAGCCGCCCGTATGAACCAGATTCGCGAGGGTTGCGGCCGGCAACGTGCCGGGCACACTCGGTAGCCCGTTCGGGAAATAGGCCGAATCCTTCTCATACGAGCTCGAAATGCCGAAGGTCGCCGCCAAATCCCAAGTAAGTCCGCCGAACCGGCCGTTCCATTCGATCGGCAATCCGAGTGACAGGTAACGTTGCGGACTGTAATAGCCGCCCTGCCCGAACGTGTAAAAGCGCAGGTTGTCCGTGTAGTGCCAGACGTTGCCGACGAGCCCCGTCGCGACGCGCATGGCCGCGCGCTCGTAGATCGGCACCGTGAAGCCCGTGCGCAGGGTGATCTCCTGGTTGGCCGCGACGTGGCGTCCGGTCATCACGCCGGCCCCCAGTTCCGAGAAGACGCTGACGCGTCCGATGTCGATGCCCGTATGCCAATCGACACCGTCGCGCCGCACGCCCCCCCACACGGCGTTCGTCCATGGATCGCGCAAGCCCGCATAAGAGAGCTCGCTGCTCGTTTCAGGCCGGCGCGACGCGCTGAGCGAAAAGCTCGCCGGCCCCGCGTCGAAACGGTAACGCACGCCGCCGACGAGGTAATGCACGGGAAAGCCGAGCGGCGTTGTGCCGATGTCGAAGCGCCATGCGTCCGAGGCGTACCCAACGCCGAGCGCCACGCCGTTCGCCTGCTGATGCAGCACGCCGGCGGGAATGCTCGTGGGCGTCGCGAACGACGAGTACGTGCCGAACGTCTGCACCGCGAAGCTGGGCGGGTTTGAAAGCGCAAGCGTGCCCGCGTCGAGATGCACCGCGTCGAGATGGGCGAAGAAGTGGCCGTCGTACCGATAGGGGACTTGCACATACACGGGCACTTGTTGCGCGTGATAAGCAGAGATGCCCGCATCGCCCGACTTGTACGCCGGCATCCAGCCCGCCTCGATCTCGGGATCGCGGCGCGCTTCGAGATCGGCGAGCGCCGCCATCGCAGGTGTGCCGTCGGGCGCGCGCGGCACGACGCCCGCCGCCCGCTCTTGCGCGAGCGAGCTTCGGTACAGGTTCAACGCTTCTTCATAGTTGCCGGTGTCCTGCGCGAGCCGTCCCGCCTCCACTGTGGCGTCGGGCCGCGCCGGATAAGCGACACGCAACGCCGAGGTCACACCCATCGCTTCCTCGGGGCGGCGCAGCGCCGCAAGCCGGCGCGCGGCGGACAAGCGCGTCTCGACGTCGTCGGGCGAACTGGCATCGAGCACGCGTCGCACGATCGAGAGCGCCTCGCCGTGCTCGCCGCTTTGCTCGAGCACGCGCGCAAGGGCAAGCTGCGCTTCGGCGGCGTCGGGGGTGCGCGCCAGCACCGGCGCGAGTGCCGCGCGCGCCGCCGCATAGCGTCCTTCGGAACGTTCGAGATCGGCCAACTCGAGCGCATAGCGTGGATCAAGCTGGCCCGCCGCACTCGCGCGGGCCAGTTGGCGCCGCGCACGCGCGTAGTCGTGCTGCTCGAGCGCCGCATCGGTTTCGCGCAGCACGAGCCGCAGCGCTTGGTCCTCGAGACGCACCGTTTGCCGCGGGCTCAGGCTCTCCTCCCGGCGCAGCTTATCAAGCCACGCTTCGAGATCGTCATTGCGCCCCGCGCTGCCGAGCAAGTCCGCGTAGCGCAGTTGCACGTCGATGTCCGTTTCGCGCGGATGGGCCGCCATCCAATCGCGCAGCAGCGCGAGGCCCCGATCGGCATCGCCCTCGTCGATCCATAGCGCCCCCGCTGATGCCGTGACGTCAGCGTCGTCGGCCCCAAGTGCGACGGCTTCGGCGAGCGCGCGCTTCGAGGCGTCGCGATCGCCGCTTGCCAACGCGACGCGTGCTCGCGCGAGCGCCTCCTCCGCATGGAGGCGCAGCGCGAGGGCGCGCATGCCGTCGGTGCGCGCATTGTCGGCGATCGGTGCGAGCACCGCCTGTGCGCCCGCGACATCGTCGATCGAGTTGCGGTAGAGCGCGCTCGCATAGCGCATCTCGGGCGACGCCGCTCTGCCAAGCCCGTCGTCCATCACCGCGCGGCCCAACTGCGGCAGGCCGAGATTGCGATAAAGGCGCGCGAGCGCGAGACGGGTCCACGGCGCATCGGGGGCGAGCCGCAGCGCCGCCTCGTAGCGCTCGGCGGCCGGGCCGGTCTTGCCGGCCGCCTCCAGCGCTTGCGCCTCGTTCGCGAGCACATCGGCCCGCAATTGCGCGAGCCGCTGGCGATCGTCGGCCGCGCTAAAGCGCGTCTCCAACGCGTCGAACAATGGACCAACCTGATCGGCGCGCCCGGTGTCCTGCAACAGCGTTTGCAGGTCGCGCGCGGCCTCAAGGCTCGGCTCGCGCGCCGCGACGAGCTCGCGCAGCAACGGCTCGGCCGCGCGCCAATTGCGCTCGGCAAGCCAGGCGTCGGCGAGCAGCAGCTTCGCTTGCGCGTTGTCCGGCTCCATCGCGAGCGCCGCCTTCGCCGCACGCTCGGCATCTTGCGTCCGGCCGGCCGCGGCCGCGTCGCGGCCTTGCGCGATCGTCTCCCAGACGCGCGCCGTGCGAGCGAGGCTCGCCCACTTCGCGCGATCGCCACCCAGCGCGGCCGCGCGCGCAAAGAGCGCACGCGCCTCGGCTCGCCGCCCTTGGCGCAAGCGCAGCAACCCGAGAGCGCCTACCGCCCCGGCGTCGTTCGCCCTCGTCTCGACGGCGCGCGAAAGCAGCGGCTCGGCCGCGGCAAGATCGCCGCGTGCCAGCGCGCGCAGGCCCTGCTGTTGCGCGATATAGGCGGGGTCGTGCTCGAGCTTGCGACGCGCCTCGAGTTGGGCTTCGATATCGGCCACACGCTGCGTGAATTCGCTGTCGTCCGGCTCGAACCGCAAATAGGCTCGCAGCGCGTCGACGTAGGCTGCGTCCGCGCCGGCCGATTGCAGCACGCGTCGCCAGGCGTTCATCACTTCGGCGTGGTCGGCGTCGTCACGCTGCGCAAGGCGCCACGCGAGCCGGTTCGCTTCGGCGCGCGTACCGGCCCGCTCGTTGAGCAGATTGACGAGCGCAAGCGCCGCATCCGCGTCGGACGGATCGGCGGCGATGCGTGAGCGCAGAGCCGCCACGGCATCCGCATAGCCCGCGGGCGCGCCTGCGAGGATCCTGAAGTACTCGGCGCCCAGGGCGCCGGACGGCGCGCCATGCGGAAAGAGCGCGACGAGCCGGTGTGCGGCTTCCTCAGCCTGGCCGCTGCGCGCGAGCAAGCGAATCATCGCCAGCTCCTCGCGCCCGCTTGTCGCCGAGCGGAACTCATCTTCGATCTGCAAAGTCGTTGCCGCATCGGGCTCGCTTGCCTTGAGTCGCGCGAGCGTCACTTGGGCGGCACGCGCATTGCCGAGGCGCAACTCGATGCGTACCGCCTGCGCGAGCAGCGTCGGATCGGTGGGCGCGATCAGCAGCGCCTTCTGGATCGTCTGCAGCGCGAGATCGTCGCGGCGCTTCGCCGACCACAGACGCGCGGTCGCGAGCAAACGTGCTTGCGGGGTGAGCGGCGAGTTTTGGGTTGCGCTTGCGGTGCCAGTGGCTATCGTGGTCGCGATTGCGGCAGCGTTCGTGGATGCCGTTGCAGTCCTGGTTGCAGTCGCTCGCGCAGTCGTAGCCGCGGCTGTGACCGTGCCCGCCGCAGTGCTGGCGGTCGATGTCGCGCCGGCGCACATCGCGGCGAGCGGCGCGGCAAGCCACGCGAGGCGAGCAGCGCCAAGCGCCGCGCGCCTCAGCGAGCCGCCGCGGCGCATGGCCCGCTCCATCGGACATCGAGCGTGCCGTCGCCGGCAAAGCGATACCGGCCATCTCGCCAGCCAAAGCCGAACAGCGTCAGCACGCGCGTGTAGTAACCGGGAGGCATCTGCCCGTCGAGCACATCGACGCGCGCCGCTTGAGCATCGGCGAGCGCGGTCTCGCCGCGGGCGATAAGAAACGGCACCGCTGCCGCCGAAAACCCCGCGTTGCCTAAATTGGCGCCGGCCGCGCCGGTAGTCGTATCGACCGTCTCGGGCGGCGCCCCGTGTGCGGCGATGAATTCAGCAAAAGGCGCGAACTGCGCGAGCAGGCGCTTGGAATCGGGGTCCTGCGAATCGAGCATGCCCGCCCAAAGATACACGCGGATCGCGTCATAGCCGCCCGTCGCGTGGGTGTCGGCGTCGGGCGCAAACCCGTTGTCCTTGCCGGCCCGGTAGAGCGCCCAGTCAGGTGCGAAGCCCTTTGGCGCGGTACTGGAAATGAGCCGTTGACTGGTTTCGAGAAGACGAGCGGCACGCGACTCGCCGGCGAGCCGCGTGCCGATGCCACGAATGACTTGCAACGGCACGTAGCTTGGGTTCACGCGCCACTGATCCGGCGTCGGATGAAAACCCGCCGCCCCCGGCAGCAGCGTGAAGCCGAGGCCGGGCAAGTTGGCGGCCTCCCGGTCGAGCACATGCTTGGCGACGAGCGTACCGCGGGCGGTATAGCTGCGCTCCTGCCAAAGCGCGCCCGCCTCGAGGAGCGCATAGGCAATCCAAAGATCGGCATCCGAGGCGGAATTGTCGTCAAGCACGGTCCATCGGCCATCGGGCGTACGCCCCCAGAGCCATGCCGGCAGATGCGCGGCGAGATCGCCCGCCGCAAGGTTGTTTTCGGTCCAGCGAAGCAGCGCATCGAAGGCCGCGCGATCGTTCGCGACGAGCGCGAAGAAAAGCGCGTACGACTGCCCCTCCGAAACCGTGCGCAAATCAGCCGAGCCGACATCGATGACGCGTCCGTCCGGCGAAATGAAATCGTGCTTGAACTGCGCCCAGCGCGGCCATGCTTGGGTGCAGGCGCTGGAGCTTGGCACAAAAGGCGCCGAAGCCGCGCCGGCCGCATTTGCCGCATTTGCCGCATTTGCCGCATTTGCAAACGCGCTGGCGCAAAGCCCGGCAAGCACCCAGCTGCGCGCAGCGCGCCACGCATGCCGCTTTGCGTTGAGCGCCATCGATCAAATCCCCCGGCGGCGTGCGGAAAGCTCCTGCAACGCAGTGAATGCGCCGATGGCGAGCAACAGTCCGCCCAGTGCGCCAATGACGCCGAGCAGGATCGGATGGCGGATCGCCCAACCCCAGATCTTCGCGTACCAGGGCACATAACCGACGACATACGTGTCGCCCACGCGCAGGCTCTCGACTCGGCCGTCGTGTACGAGCGCGACATCGCCTTGCACCTGCGCGACGCGGTCGGGCTTGTCGAACACATCGAGCAGATCCGGGAGCCGGCCGGCGTCGGTCGCCGTCATGGTGATGACACTGCGGCCGCGGCTGCCGGGCTGCTCGAAGCCGATGAGCGCGGCAAGCTGGCCGCTTTCGTCGAGCCGCGCGCTGCCTTGCTGCACCGGCGCGCCGTCGCGCCAGTACTCCTTCACCGAGAAGGCCGTTTGTGCGATGTCGCCGCCGCGCGTCGCCGCGATGGCGAGCGGCAGCGCGCGACGCCACGCTTCGGGCATGACGGCGGAGCCACTATCGCCGATCAAAAGCAGATCCTTCGACGCGAGACGCGTCACCTCGCCCGGGCGCGCGATCTGCACGCGCAGCGCGGGAAAGCCCGTCCACTGCCCCATGTGCCCAAGCATCGTCAGCATCGCTTCGAGGTCTTGCGGCGCGGGATGCTGCGGGACGATCACGGCCGTTTGCGCGAGATCCGCATAGCGTGTGAACGGAAAGCCGCTATTGGCGAAATACGCGAGATTGGGCATTCGCGCATAGTGAACGAAACGGGAAAAGTCGATTGTCGAATCGGGGTCAACCGCGGCGCGCGCCGGATTCGACGCGACGCCCTGACAGAGCCCCGTCTTCTGCGAATCGAGATCGAACGTCAGTTGCAATTGATTGGAGCTGCCGACACGAAACGCCGGGATATCGAGCGCGTTCGCCGAGCGCGTGTCGCTGCTCGACAGCAGCGGCAGTTGCATGCGCCCTTGCGCGTCGTCCGCGCTGGCGGGCGGCAGACGGAACGATTTGACCAGTTGATCGTTGATGGCCACGGCGAGTGCCGAATTGTTCTGCACGGTCGGCGCCGTATAGCGGTACTTGAGATCGAGGGGCACGCCCTGGCCGCTCCATGAATAGAGATCGGCGGGCACGCGCAGGTTCAGCCGGATGGCATCGGGCCTGCTGCCACTCACTTGCAACTGATTCGGATCATCGACGAGATTCTTGA
>DASZGN010000045.1:0-6538 GCA_035938775.1 Trinickia sp. | reverse complement strand
CGCCGCTGCTGCTCATCGGCGAATCGCTCGGGGCCGGCGTGGTGGCCGCGGCCGGCAGGCGTGAACGCGACAAGATCGCTGGCTTGCTGCTCATCACGCCATGGGATCGGCTCGAGCACGTCGCCACTTACCACTATCCGTGGCTGCCCGTGAAGTGGCTGCTGCGCGACCGATACGACAGCGTCACTCACCTGGCGTCGTTCGGCCGACCAGTTCTCGTCGTGGTTGCGCAACGCGACAGCATCGTCCCCCCGCGCTTCGGCGAAGCGCTCTACGACGCGCTCGCACAACCCAAACAACTGATGGTGGTGAAGGCGGCTGAGCATAACGACTGGATTGGCCGCGTCGACGAATCCTGGTGGCGCGAGGCGATCGGCTTCCTGCTCACGCCTTCGCATTGATATGACATCACGCTCCGTCTCGTCTAGCTCGGAACGCTTCTATGTCCTCGATGCGAAGAACAGGCCTGTCGAAGTGTTCGATCGCAACGCGTGGTCCCGCTGGATGACTGAGAACGAACTGATCTTCCGTCGCACGCTGCTGGACGAATTCGGTGTGACGGTCACGACCCGCTTCCGCGGTGTGTCCGGACCGAAAGCCGGGGAAGCTTCGCTGTTCGTGACGCGCGTGGCCGGAATGCAAGCGCGGGACAACCGGAGCTATGGAGCACGTACGCTCGATGAGGCGCTGGAGCAGCATGAGCGCCTCGTACAGAAAATCCTTCGGACGCTGACCGGGAGGTGATCGTCACAGCGGGACGCGCTGCGGCGCGGTGTATTGCCGCACGTTTATCGCATGAAGCAACCGCTGCGACGCCGCCAGCCGATCCGCATTTCCCTTTCCCCTCAGCGCGATAGCGACAGGCAAGCCGCAAAACGTCGCACCCCGTCGCACACTACCGCGCAGCGATGCAGTGCAGCACTTTTCCCCGCACTGCTCTACGCTTGCGTCCAACTGCTCACGCAGTGCGCGCCGACAGCAGCCGACGCGCGTCGTTCGTCATTGGTATCTCGCTATGGAATCAACGTCGCTCAGCGCCTTCGAACTTGCGCGCATACAGTTCGCCTTCACCGTCTCCTTCCACATCGTCTTCCCCGCTCTTAGCATCGGTCTCGCCAGTTTCATCGCCGTGCTCGAATGGCGTTGGCTCAAAACCGGCAAAGCCTATTACAAGGACCTGTGCCTCTTCTGGTCGAAAGTCTTTGCCGTCGCCTTCGGCATGGGCGTCGTCTCCGGCGTCGTGATGAGCTATGAGTTCGGCACCAACTGGGCCGGCTTTTCCAAATTCGCCGGACCGATCACCGGCGCGCTGCTCACCTACGAGGTGATGACCGCGTTCTTCCTCGAAGCAGGCTTTCTCGGCATCATGTTGTTCGGCTGGCAGCGCGTGGGCCCACGTGCGCATTTCGCGGCAACATTGACGGTAGCGATCGGCACTATCGTCTCGGCGTTCTGGATTCTCGCGTCCAACAGCTGGATGCAAACGCCGCAAGGCTTCACGATCGTCGACGGCCAAGTCGTGCCCGTCGACTGGTTCAAGATCATCTTCAACCCTTCGTTTCCATATCGCCTCGTGCACATGACGCTTGGCGCGTACATCGTCGCGGGCCTCGTCGTCTCGGCAACGGGGGCGTGGCATCTGCTCAAGGGACGGCGCGATCCCGCAGTGAAAAAGATGTTCTCCATGGCGCTCGCGCTTCTGCTCGTGCTCACGCCGCTGCAAGCCTTCGTGGGCGATCAGCATGGCTTGAACACGCGTGAGCATCAGCCCGCGAAAATCGCCGCGATCGAAGGTCTTTGGGACACCGAAACAAACGGCACCGCGCTCAATCTCTTCGGCATTCCCGACATGAAAGCCGAAACCACGCGCTACGCCGTGTCGATTCCCCATCTCGGCAGCCTCATCCTTACGCATAGTTGGGACGGCCAGATTCGCGGCATCAAGTCGTTTCCGCCCGAAGACCGTCCCAACTCGACCGTCGTGTTCTGGAGCTTTCGCGTGATGGCCGGGCTCGGCATGCTGATGATCGTGATGTCCGTGCTCGCGCTGATTCTGCTTCGCCGCGGGCGGCTTTATGACGCGAAGTGGTTTCATCGCTTCGCCGTTGCGATGGGGCCGAGCGGCTTCGTCTCGCTGCTCGCGGGATGGGTCACGACCGAGGTCGGGCGGCAGCCGTGGGTCGTGTACGGCGTCATGCGCACGTCGCAAGCCTTGTCGCCGCTCACCTCGCAGCAAGTCGGCATTTCGCTCATGACATTCGTCGTCGTGTACTTCCTCGTCTTCGGCACGGGCGTCTACTACCTGCTGAAGCTCTTGCGAAAAGGGCCGAGCATCTCGCAGGACGATGTAAGCGGTGCCGCCGCCGGCGACGCGCGACATCCCGTGAGCAAGGTGCTCGCTCACGCGCAATGAATGCCGGCATGACCGATCGGCGCGAGAAGCGCCGCATCGGCACACATCGAACAGCCTAGTCAGTCACTAGAGGATCATCATGGATGTCACCGTCATCTGGGCCGCGATCATCGCGCTCGGGCTCTTTTTATACGTCGTGCTCGACGGTTTCGATCTCGGCATCGGCATCGTATTTCCCTTCTTTCCCGACGAGCGCGAACGCGATCTGATGATGAACACGGTCGCCCCCGTGTGGGACGGCAACGAAACGTGGCTCGTGCTTGGCGGCGCGGCACTCTTCGGTGCGTTTCCGCTCGTCTATGCGACGGTCCTGTCAGCCCTTTATCTGCCGCTCGTCTTCATGCTCGTGTGCCTCATTGCGCGCGGCGTCTCGTTCGAGATTCGAGCCAAAGCGAAGCGCACGAAGCATCTATGGGACCTTGCGTTCATCGGCGGCTCGAGCGGCGCGGCATTCTTTCAGGGCATTTCGCTCGGCGCATATTTGCAGGGCATTCCGGTGCACAACGGTGAATTTGCCGGAGACGCCTTCAGCTGGTGGCTCACGCCTTTTTCACTGCTGACGGGGCTCGGACTCGTCGCGACTTACGCACTGCTCGGGTGCTGCTGGCTCGTCGCGAAGACCGAAGACGATCTGCAGCGGCGCTTGCATCGAATCGTCTGGCCGCTCACGCTCGTGCTGCTCGCGTTCATCGCGGTGGTGAGCGTGTGGACGCCGTTGCAGGAGCCCGACGTTGCCGCGCGCTGGTTCAGTTCCGAGTGGTTCCTGCGAATGCTGCCGGCGCCGTTTCTCGTTGTGATCTGCGCGGCGCTCATGCGTCGTGCGGTACGCGAGCGGCATCATACGCGGCCCTTCGCGCTTGCGCTCGGGCTCGTGGTGCTCGGATACGCGGGCTTGCTCGCCACTGTATGGCCCTATGCGATTCCGTCGAGCGTGACGCTCTGGCAAGCCGCGGCACCGCGGCCAAGTCTCACGTTCACGTTGGCAGGCGCCGTCGTGATTCTGCCGATCATCCTCGCGTATACGACACTCGGTTATTGGGTTTTTCGCGGCAAGGTGCGTCATGGCGAACACCACTATCATTAAGCGGCGGCGGCGCCTCGCCATGCCGGGCTGGCTCTGGTTCGTCGCGCTCTGGGGCGCCGGCGCCGGCGGCGCCATGCTGCTCGGCACGGTGTTCAAGGTGTTCATGAACGTGACGCTGTTTGCTGTGTCGAGGTGAAGCGGGTAAGCGGACCCTGAACAAAGCGCTTCGTTTTCCTTAGTAATGCGCCTCAGGACAGAAGCTCTCCCGCCGCTGACCAGCCCATGATGACGCCGAGGCCGATGACCATGATCCAACACGCAAGGTCCATTAACGCGTGGTGGTCCTCCTTCTTGGCTTCGACGAATAGCGCGTTATCGTCCGCCGGTCGAGTCAAGCCCGCTCTGGAAATCGTCACTCGCACGCCGGTTTCCTCGCGGCCTGTGGCTGGGCGCAAAGGCATGCGCTGATTTTGCGTCGACTTTTTTCCGAACACCGCTCGGCCGGCAGTGCGCGAGTCGCTCGTCCCAAAGGACGAGCAGGAAACGGAACGGATGATGTCCATGTGATTCTCCTTCTCAGCTTAGGAACCGCGAGGGGCCAGATTGTTAAGGACATCGTGCTACTTGTTCGACGCGATTTCGATCGTTTGTGATTGTCTGTTACGTTCTGGCGGCTGGGCGGTTTCCGCTTCCCCTTATCAGCGAGGTAAACCTTGATGCTAAGGAAACGCGTGCGTACGCGAGGTCAGGAGGCGTTGTCTGGCAAGACGATTGCCGCTTCAGCTGGCTTTGAACAGCCTTATGGCGGCGTTTGCCGGGTTTTGCAGTGCGCTGCCGAAACGATAGGCGCAAAAGAAGCTCGAGGCCGAGCGCGAATTCGACGCGAGGTCCGCAGCAACAGGCGGCCTATGCCGCCGCCTCTTCATCGATCCGCAATAGCCGCCCCGCGTTCGCGATGACGACGAACGTACCGACGTTGTGCAGCACCGCGGCCCACACAGCCGGTACGATGCCGAGCGCGGCGAGCGTGATGACGCTCACCGTCCATCCAAGCCCGATCGCCGCGTTGGTCGTCGCGGTGCGGCGGCAGCGCCGTCCCAGGCGAAGGCACGTGGGAATGCGTCGCAATTCGTCGCCAAGCAACACCACATCCGCCGAGGCCACCGCGATATCGATGCCCCGCTCGCCCATGGCAATGCTCGTCGCGCCCGCCTTGATCGCGAGCACGTCGTTCAGGCCGTCGCCGACCACGAGCGGATGACGCCCCGCTTCGAGCTCGCTCATCACGTAGTCGAGCTTTTCATGCGGCAGCGCTTGCGAGATGACCCGATCGATGCCGACCGCCGTCGCCAGCTTGCGCGCCACCGGTTCACGGTCGCCCGTCAAAAGCGTCTGCCGTTCAAGGCCAAGCTCGCGCAACTCGGCGAGCGCGAGCGCCGCATCGTCGCGCAACGCATCGGCAAACACGAACCATGCGAGCAGCCTGCCGTCTGACGCAACACCCACGCACGGTCCGTCGATTGACTCGGGCGGCAGTTGCAAGTCGCGTACATGCTCGGCGAGTAATGCCGCGCGGCCTAGTACCGCCGTGCCGCCGCTCGTCTGAGCGACGATGCCGAGCCCGCGCAGCTCGCGCGCGTCGTCGTCCGTCGCGGCGTCGCGCCCGAAAGCGCGCACGAGCGCACGGCTCGCCGGATGTGCGCTCGCCGCACCCAGGCGCGCGGCGAGTGCCAGCGCGTGCGCGCCGTCGACGCCCGGCTGAGCGAGCACCTCGGTCAAGCGCAACTCGCCGTGCGTCAGGGTGCCGGTCTTGTCAATTACGAGCGAATCGATGTCGGCGAGGCCGTCGAGAAACGCAGGATTCCTGAACAAAATGCCATGCCGCGCGCCGACCGCGATGCCGGCGATCGCCGTCGACGGCGCCGCGAGAACGAGCGCACAAGGACAGGCTGCGACGATGACGGCCAGCATCGCCGAAGCATTCGACGATGCGAACCACACGATCGCCGCAATCAGCAGCACGAGCGCCAGGTAGCCGCCCATGTAGCGCTCGAGCATTTGCGTGATCGGCGGCTTCGCGGCTTCTGCCTGCCGCAGCAGCTCGATGATCTTGCCGAGCGTCGATTGCGTGCCGGTGCGCGTGACTTCTATCAAGAGCGGTCCGTCGATATTCATCGACCCTCCGAACACGAGCGTGCCCTGAGCCGCATCGAGCGGCACCGATTCGCCTGTGATCGGCCCGTTGTCGACGCTCGAGCGACCGTGCAGCACAACGCCGTCGGCAGGGATGCGCGCGCCGGGCGCCACTTCGATGTGCTCGCCGACGCGCAGTGCGTCGTACGATACTTCTTCGATCGCGCCGTCGGCTCTTACGCGTCGCACGATGCCAGACGTGAGCCGGCCGAGCACACGAATCGCCTCCTGCGAGCCAAGCACGCTGCGCTCTTCGAGTGCGTGCCCGAACGTCATCACGATCGGCAGCAGCGCCGCGGTGGTCATGTCGCCGACGGCCCATGACGCTAGCATCGCCAGCGCGATGAGCCGGTCCGTCACACCATGCAAGCTCGGGGCCTTCAGGCTCTGCCACGCGCCGGCAAAAACCGGCCCCGCCACGCACAAAGAGGCGATGCCCGCGAGCACGTCGGCCAACTGTGCACCACCTGGCGTGCGGGCGCCCGGTATTACATGGCGCCAGGCGAACGACAGCACGAGCAGGCCGCCCGCCAACAGCGCGAGCGCGATCTGGCGCGTGATGGCGCGCCGCTCCGATGTGGATAGCGCGATGGCCGGGCGGCCGTAGTCTGGGGATGGGGCGATGGCGCCGGGCGTACTTGCGGTCGCGGTTGCATCGGCGCTTGCATTTACATCCGTACGTTCCACTTCTTCTGTGCCTGCATTTGCGTGCGCACCTTCGCCTGCGTCTACGCGCGCATTCGCTTCGGCACGTTCACCTGCATCTGCGCGCACATTTGCAGCGGCACGTTCGCCTGCATCGACGCGCGCATTTGCAGCGGCACGTTCGCCTGCATCGACGCGCGCATTTGCAGCGGCACGTTCGCCTGCATCGACGCGCGCATTTGCATCTCGCCCGTTCAACGGAT